>DBME01000311.1 GCA_002298155.1 Holophagaceae bacterium UBA706
ACCGCTCAACCCATGCGTGGTGGATCGCAGCCTCGACCTGGAATTCTGAACGGAGCTCCCTATTCATCCCTACGGGGCAGGATCAGGCTGCGCTGCACCCGTTCGAGGTTGCCGTGGAGGCGCACCAGCTTCCAGGCCAGGATCATGGCGTAGCCCAGCCAGACCCACAGCAGGCGCGGGTCGCAGGGGGTGCGCTTGAGGGGATCCAGGCCGATGTCCAGGCGCAGGCCGTACAGGAACCACACCACCACCCCGAAGGCGATGAGGAGGTGCCCCCAGCGGATCCAGTAGGGGCGCAGGCATTCCTGGGTCTTCCACTTGAGCAGGAGCCAGCGTTCCATGACGGGGGTCTTGGCTTCGGCGAAATTGAGGGCCACCAGGAGATCCACCAGGGGGGCGTACTTGTGCACCTTGAGCTCGTCCAGCTCGGCCTCGCCGTTGACCTTGCGCAGGAAGGCGGAGCGGATCTTGCCGACGCACTCCTCCCAGGGGGCCTCCTCCCGGTGCAGGGCCAGGTGCAGGCGCACGAGGCCCACCCACAGCAGGGCCTGGGCCAGGAGGACGCCCCACAGGGACAGTCCCTGCCAGCCGTGGGACCGGGCCAGTTCCAGGAAACGTGAAAGATCCATCGTCTAGTCCTCTTGAAGTCGTTCCATCCACGCGGCCAGTTCGGGGTCGTCCTCGGGGCTCAGCCGGATGGCTTCCTGGAGGTCCAGCAGGCCCTGAAGCCGCTCGCCCAGCTTGAACCGCACGAAGGCCCGGTCCCGGTAGGATGCGCTCTCGCCGGGCAGGAGGAGGATGAGGTGGGTGGAGGTCCACAGGGCCTCCTCCCACAGCCCCATGCGCACGAAGCGCACGTGGAGGTTGCGGACCAGGCGGGTGAGGATCGCGCGGTTGGACACGGGCGTCAGCATGGACGGCTGGAAGACGGCCCGGCCTCCGGTGGCCTGTTCCACCAGGAGGGCGGCATCCTCCACGCCCAGGGAGCGGCCCCCGTTGAAGGGGTCGTAGTAGAGCATGCCCACGTCCAGGCGCAGGCCCGTGACGAAGTGCCCCGGAAGTCCCACCCCCACGGCGTCGAAGCCCAGGCGCCGGGCCACCTCCATCCACAGGATGGACAGGGTGATGGGCATGCCCCGCTTGCGCTCGATGACCTTGGGCAGGACGGCGTTGACGGGGTCGTCGTAGGTCTCCCGGTCCCCCCGAAGGCCCAGCTCCTGGAAGAGGAAACGATTCAGGGTGTCCACGGCGCCGTGGAAGTTCCAGGGGAGGGGCATGCGGCCCGCCAGCTGGTCGGCCCAACCCGCCACCGTGGTGGCCACCGGAGGCCCTTCACGCTCGCCCAGCAGGGGTCCCACGGCCAGGACGGCACCCTCCAGCAGGCGGAGGCAATCCGGATCCTCCTGGAGGTATTCGTGGAAGGACATCAGTCGCGGTTCCGCAGCCAGGACCGCACGAACATGGCCACCAGGCCCAGGATCACGCCGGCCCAGATGAAGGGCGTGTAGGTCTTCTTGGCGGCCTCGACCTTGGCCTTCTCCTCGGCCTTGCGGGCGTTCTCCTCGATGGAGAGCTTCTCCCGCGCGTCCCGGGCCTTCTCGATGGCCTCACGCTCGTTCTTGCGCTGGTCCTCCATCTCCTTGCGCACACCGGTGTCGCTCTCCCCCTCCTGGAAGCGGACCCGCTGGAGGCCGGGGCGATGGGGCCGCTGGACGCGGCGGGAGGGCTGGGCGAAGCCGTCCTGGCCGCCCTGGTCGAAGGCGCTCTGGAACTGTTCGAAGCTGTCGGAGAGATCCTGAACGTCCTGCCGGAGTTCCTTGAGGTCGCCATGCTGGCGTTCCAGCATCACGCCCTGCATCCAGAGGAGGCCCACCTGGGCTGCGAGGATCACGGTCATGGCGCCCACCAGCCAGGTGGGGACGGAGGGACGGGGGGAAGGGTCGCTCATACGGGTTCCCGGGAAAGGATGAAGAGGGTCCGGTCGTCGCGGTTCTGGGCCTCGAAGGTGGTCACGTCGTGGAACACGGCCTCGCAGGCGGCGCGCACGGAACCGGTGCCCCAGATGCGCTGCATCTGCTCCTTGAAGCGGCGCAGGCCGTACAGTTCGCCGCGCTTGTTCATGGCCTCGGTGAGGCCGTCGCTGTACATCACCAGCCACTGGCGGTGGTCCAGGCGGCCCTCGACCACCTTCCAGTTGCCGGGCGCGAAGGGCCGCAGCCCCAGCCCGCGGCCCGCGGAGTCGATCTCCCGCGCCTCGGCGGGGGCGGAGCCCTCGATGAGGAGCGTGGGGGGATGGCCAGCCCGGGCGATCTTGTAGTTGCCGTCGTCATCCCACTCCAGGATGGAGAGGGTGAGGAAGTCCCGGGGCCCCATGAGGGTGCGCAGGGTGTTGTCCAGGGCCGGGAGGATCGCCTCGAAGCACATGCCGTCCTGGTGGACGGCCATCTTGAGGAGGGCCATGGCCTGGCTCATGTAGAGGGCGGCGGCGAGGCCCTTGCCGCTCACGTCGCCCACGGCGGCGATCCAGCGCCCCGAAGGCCGCCGTCCCACCCACAGGAGGTCGCCGCCGGTCTCCAGGGCGGGGGAGAGGCGCAGGGCCGCCTGGAAGCCGGGCATGGTGGGGGCCACGGAGGTGATGAGGCTCTCCTGGATCAGGCGGGCCGTGTTCAGTTCCTGCTCGATGCGGCCCTGGTCCAGCATGCGGCGGTGGAGCACCGCGGTCTCCAGCATGGCGCCGGCGGCGAGGGCCACCTCGCGCAACAGTTCCCGGTCCTCGCGGCCGTAGTTCAGCTCGGCGTACTTGCCGCCCAGCAGCAGGGCCCCGTGAGGCTCCTCGTTGACCATGATCAGGGAGAGGACCTGCACTTCAAGGGCATCCAGGTGGGCGCGGAGGACATCGCCCTGCTCGCGCACCCAGTCGGCCTCGTCGCTGCCCAGGCCCAGCACCAGTTCGCGGTTCTCCCGGGCGTGGCGCACGATGCCCAGGGGCAGTTCCAGCACACGGGGCCGGGCCAGTTCGGCGGCGAAGGGCTCGTCGGGATCGGGGTCGGCCACGGCGGGCAGCACCAAGCGGCGCTTGTCCACGGGAAGCAGAAGGAGGACCTGGGGCCGGTAGGCTTCGCGCACGGATTCGGCCAGGCCGGCCAGGAGGGCCTCCTCGCTGAAGCGTTTCTTGGTTTCGCGGAGGTTGCCCAGGATCATCTCCCGGGTGGTGTTCAGGTCGCGCCGGAACAGGCGGCGCAGGAAGAGCAGGAGCCACCGCAGCAGCCACCCGATGGGGATGGCCGAGATGCCCACCAGGACCCCCGCCCAGCCCGGCGGGATCTCCTGGATGCCCATGGCGAAGAGCCAGGCCAGGCCGCCCAGGTACACGGCCAGGGTCAGCCCCAGCACGGCGAAGTAGGTGATCCACCGCAGCAGGGCCCGGCGCACGTCGAAGAAGCCGTGGCGGAAGATGGCGTAGGCGAAGGACAGCGGCAGGAGCGGCAGGGGCGAGAAGAACACCCAGCTCTCCCGCTGGAACACGAGGCTCTGGCCCGCGGACCGCTGCAGCAGGCTGAAGACCAGCAGGTCCGCCATGACCGCCGTGGTGAAGATCACCGCCGGCAGGAGACCCCGCCGCTTGCGGGCGGGAAGCTTGAACGTTCCGAACCAGAACAGCACCAGGCCGGCGGTGGCCACCACGGGGGTGATCAGGCTGATGATCTTCCCGAAGACGCTGCCGTCCAGGTAGAGGAAGGCCTCCTGGAACAGCTCGGTGCGGTCGAAGGTGCGCAGCAGCATCCGGAGGATGAACAGCAGGCCCCCGCCCAGGGAGAAGCCGTAAAGGGCGGCCAGGAAGTGCCGGTTGGTGCGCAGGGGGAAGGGATGGGGGAAGCGCAGGAAGAAGTGGAGCCACAGGGGCGGCGCCAGCCCCAGCCCGATGCCCGACACGAAGATCAACGGCACCAGGTACGCCGGGGCGATGCTGTCCAGCCCCAGCCCCACCAGGAGCGTGCTGGAGAGGGACACCACGCCTATGTAGTAGAAGTGCCGCGCGATCTTGCGCGACGGCGAGGAAATCACCACCAGGAGCCCCACGGCCCACGCCGCCAGCCCCGAGAGCAGGACGATGAGCCCCGTGCGGTCGAAGGTCTTGACCAGCCTCACCGGGAGCCGGAGGATGCGTCCATCCCGCAGGATGGTGTAGATGAGGATCTTGCCTTCCCGCTGCTCGTTGATGAAGCGCTGGGCCTGGGAGAGGTGCTTGCTGTCCACCTTGCGCCCGAGGATCGCGAGCAGCTCGTCGCCGTCCAGGAGTCCCGCCTCCTCGGCCACGCCGTTGGGCAAGATCTCGGCGATGACCACCTTCTTGCCCACGGCCCTCCAGGTGCACTGGTCGTCCGAGGACGCGTAGACCCAGTTGTTCAGGTAGAAACACCCCAGGGCGGCCACCAGCGCGAAGACGCTGCTGAGGATCAATTTCCAACGGATGGCTCGGAGGGACGGGGACAAGGTAACCTTAGGTCATGAAGAAGAACGTGAAGGAAGACCGGACCTGGTGGCTGCTCGTGGGAGGCCGGAGGAGATTGGGCCGGGTGCTGGCGCAGACGCTGGCTTCCGAACACAACCTTATCCTCACCACCTCCGTTTCCTGGGAGCAGGAGGCGGGTTGGATATCTGAACTTTCCAAACAGACTCAAGTGAGGTGCTTGCTTTGGGATGCCGCAAGTCCTGATCTTGTCCCAACGATGATGGCAGATCTGGAGGCCCTCGGGGCGGCCGGGGTGAAGCTAAATTCCTGTGTCCTGGTGAGCGGGACCTTCCCGGAAAGTCCCCTCGGGAACTGGAATGCGGCGAACCTCGCGGAAAACTGGCGGGTGAACCTCACCTTCCCCCTCCTGGTGGCCCAGCAGGTGGCTCCGCACATGGCCGACGGGGGGTGCATCCAGTTCCTCCTGGACACCGCCATCCACAAGCCCTTCCCCCGCCGTCTGCCCTACTCCGCCGCCAAGGCCGGCGTGGCAGCCCTGGTGCCCGGCTTGGCCCGAGTCCTGGCCCCCCGGGTGCGGGTGGTGGGCCACGCCCTGGGCACGGTGCTGCCGGACCCGGACCACGATCCGGCCAAGCTGGCCTCCCGGAGCCTGCTCAAGCGGGTGGGCACCCCGGAGGACCTGGCCCGCACCCTGCGCTTCGCCGCGGACAGCCCCTACCTCACCGGGGAGATCCTCACCCTGGACGGGGGCACCCGTTGGATATAGTTGGGGGAGGAGTTCCTGCGGTGCGGTTCAAGGTCAATGAAATATTTAAATCCATCCAGGGGGAGGGTTCCCGGGCCGGGCGCCCCTGCCTCTTCATCCGCCTCACGGGCTGCCCCCTGCGCTGCACCTACTGCGACACCACCTACGCCTTCTTCGAGGGGACGTTCCGGGAGCTGGAGGACATCCTCGCGGAGGTGAAGACGAGCCTGGGCCCGCCCATGGTCGGCCCCAACGCCCCCTTCGTGGAACTCACCGGGGGCGAGCCCCTGGCCCATCCCGGCGCGCCCGCCCTGCTCAAGGCCCTGCTGGACCTGGGCTACGAGGTGGCCCTGGAGACCGCCGGCAGCCACGACATCGGCCAGGTGGACCCCCGCGTGGTGAAGATCGTCGACCGCAAGACCCCCGGCAGCGGCGAGGTGGACCGCTGGCTGGAATCGAACCTGGAGCACCTGGTGCCCGGGCTGGACGAGCTCAAGTTCGTGCTCACCGGGCCGGAGGACTACGCCTGGGCCCGGGACTGGTGCCTGGAGAAGGGCGTCCTGGACCNNGTGTGGGGCAGCCTGGACCCGGCGTGGCTGGCGGAACGCATCGTGGCCGACGATCTGCCGGTGCGGTTCCAGCTGCAGCTGCACAAGCTGGTGTGGGGAGCGGAGAAGCGGGGGGTCTGATCCTCTAGATCGACTGTGGCGCCCGTCTTGCGTAGGTTGCGGCGATGAGTCATTATCTATTCATCCCGCCATCCCAACAGGACCTGCCATGAAACCTCTTCATCGCCTGTTTTCCATCCTCGCGATTCTCTGCCTCGGCCTGCTGCCGGGCGGGAGCGTCTCGGCCGCCACGTCCCAGCATGCCTTCCCGGCCTTCTCCACCGGCACGATCACCGGAGGCGCCGCCGGTTACACGAAGGTCCTCGATGTCTCGGGGCTCTCCGCGCGGGAGTATCTCTGCTACACGGTCACCGCCGACTACGTGCCGGGGACGGACCCCCACGGCGCCTACTCCGGCACCATGCAGATGCAGCTTTTCGACGGCGCCTCGACGATCTTCACCGGACCGGGCCTCGCCACCGCCGGCGCCCTCCCCGCGGGTGGAAGCACGACCCTGGAGTGGTCCGGGGTCATGTTCCGCCACTACGTGGGCGGTGGCGCTCTTTCCGTGATGTTCCAGGATCCCGCCACCGATGCCAGCGGCCCCTATACTTCGAGCCTTTCCAACGTGGTCGTCACCATCTACCCCCTGACGCCCACCAAGCATGTGTTCCCTTCCTTCACCACGGCCGCGATCACCGGCGGGGGGCCTTCCTTCACCAAGGCCCTGGATGTCTCGTCCCTGCCCGCATCCGAGTATCTCTACCTGACGGTGACCGCAGATTATGTGCCTTCCGGCGCCTGGTCGAGCACCATGTCCATGGCCCTGACGGACGGAGCGTCCACCACCCATTGGGTGGCATCCCCGGCCACCCAGGGCAACCTTCCGGGAGCCGGCGCCACGTCGCTGATCTGGTCCGGGGTACTGCCCCGAAGCTACGTGGGCGGCAACCCCCTCACGGTGGTCTTCAGGGACAGTTTCACAGATGCGGGCGGTCCCTACACCTCCACCCTCGACAACGTGTCCATCACCCTCGCGCCGGCGGCGACGCCCCGGCACACCTTCCCCGCCTTCTCCACAGGGACCCTCACCGGTGGCGGAGCCGCCGTCTCCACCGCCATGGACATCTCCACGCTCCCCGTGGTGGATTACCTTTGCTTCCGCGTCACGGCGGACTTCGTGCCCCTCGGCCCCAACGAGGCCTGGTCCAGCACGATCTCCATGAAGGTCGACGATGGCGCTTCCACGACCTACAAGATCCAGTCGGGTGCGACCTTCGGCGCCCTCCCCGGAGCCGGCGCCACGACGCTGACCTGGACGGGCCTGCTCAGCCGGCCCTACCCGGGCTCCGGAACCTTGAAGCTGACGTTCCTGGACACCTTCAACGATGGCTCGGGTCCCTACACGTCAAGGCTGGACAACGTCCAGTTCACCCTCTACCCGGTCGAGAACTTCCCCACGCTGGTCACCCTTGGCTCCTTTACGGCCACGCCGCTGGAGGGCGGGATCACCCTGGCCTGGAGCACAGGCTATGAGGGAGACACGGCCGGGTTCAACATCTGGCGCTCCGGGAAGGCGGAGGAAGGCTACGCCCAGGTGAACCCAGCCCTCCTTCCGGCCCGGGGATCCGGGCTGGAGGGCGCCGTCTACGCATGGACGGACGCCACCGCGGCCCCTGGCCAGGCGTGGTTCTACAAGCTCGAAGACATCGACACCGCCGGCCTCGGAACCTTCCACGGGCCCGTCTCGGCCATCCTGGACGCCACCCAGCCGATCCGCGCCTTCCAGGCCACGCCGCCGGATATCTTCAGGGGTGGAGGCGCCCTCCTGACCTGGTCCACCCTGGGCAACCCCACGCTCACCCTTCAAGGCGCCCCCGTCACCGGTGACAGTATCTGGGTTCAACCCGCCGGGACGACCTCCTACGTGCTGGCCGATGGCCAGGGAGGCCAGAAGGTCGCGACGGTCTCGGTGAGGCCCTTCCGCCTCCTGGATATGCTCGGGCTCTCGCGGTCCTGGGGAAGCGTCCGGGGTTCGGCCGCCTACGACCCCGCGTTCGACATGGACGGCAATGGGCGGATCGATGACGCGGATGTGGCTATCTTACTGAATTAGATCCTTTTATCCACGCTGGTGGCGAGCCGTCGACCCCGTTTGGGTCGCGGCCACATAAAAGATCAGCGCCATTGCCGCCGAGAGGGCCAGGACGGTCCAGGCCAGGTTCGTGCCCTGCCACAGGGACAGGAAACCTCGCCGGAACTGGCTGGCCATGACGTTGGCCTTGCCGCCCATCATCTCCAACTGACGCAGGTAGACCTTGGAGTCCTCGGGCTCCAGATCGTAGGGCACCGCCGAAGCGGCGCGGTGGAGCAGGGCCGCGGCCAGGACCCCCGCCCCCAGGATCCCCGCGGCGATGGCCCGGATGCGCCGG
>DBME01000200.1 GCA_002298155.1 Holophagaceae bacterium UBA706
CCGCAGGGGGTTCCGGGGGACGGGGGATGGCCGGCAGCGCCTCCAGCGGATGGTCCTCGAAGACCTGGGCCCGCTCCACGGGCGGAAGGAGGTCCCGGGTGTCGATGGGCCCCGGCGGCGGCGGCGGCACCTTGATGACCCGGCCGGGCTTGAACTGGGCCTTCTTCATGTCGTTGGCTTCGAGCAGGTCGTCGGGGCTCAGCTTGAACTTCGCGGCCACCTTCGCCAGGACGTCGCCCTTGCGGATCTTGTAGGTCTTGAAGTCCAGGCGCTGGCTGGCGGGGATCTTGGCCAGGGCCCGGGCGGTGACGCCGCTGAGGCCCGGAGGCACCCGCAGCGCGTAGTGGCCGGGAGGCGTGCTGGCCCGCAGGAGCTCGGGGTTCAGTTCCTTGAGCGACTCCACGTCCGTGCCGGCGTAGCGGGCCAGGACGGCGAGGCTGGTCATGCGGTCCACGTCCACGGTCTCGTAGGCGTAGGGCGGCAGCTGCTCCACCTTGAAGCCGTAGCGCTGGGGGTCATGGCCGATGATGATGGCGGCGCACAGTTCGGGGACGTAGTTCTTGGTCTGGTTGCGCAGCCACCGGCTGCGGGCCATGTCCCAGAAGTTGCGGGTGCCCAGGTTCTGGGCGGCGCGGTCGGTGGTGAGCGGTCCGGCGTTGTAGCCCGCCAGGGCCAGGTACCAGTCGCCGGACATCTCGTAGAGCTTGCGCAGGTAGCGGGCCGATGCGCGCGTGGCCTTCACCGGGTCCCGGCGCTCCTCCACCCAGGCGTTGCCGTTCAGGCCGTAGATTCGGCCCGTGGACCGGATGAACTGCCACATGCCCACCGCGTGGGCATAGCTGCGTGCCGAGTTGATGAAGCCCGATTCGATCACCGCGAGGTAGGCCAGGTCCTGCGGGATGCCCTCTTCCGCGAAGATCTGCCGCGCCATGGGCAGCCACTGGGTGGCCCGGGAGAGGGTCCGCTCCATGAAGCCGCGCCGCGAGGTGGAGAACTCGTGGATCCAGGTGAGGACCTTGTCGTTGAGGTCGATGGGGAAGTCGTAGGCCGCGGTGGTGCCCTTGATCTGCTCCAGCTCGGCGCGCAGGGCCTCGCCCGAAGGGGGCACCACCTCGGCGCCCTCCTTGAGGCCGGGATCCGGCGTGGCGGTGACCACCTCGCTGTCGGGCAGGTGCTGCTCCAGCTCCTGGAGCCGGGCCAGGAGCTCGACCACTTCGGGGAGTTCCAGGGCTTCGGCAGGCCAGTCCGCGACCAGCACCTCGGCTTCGTCGGCACGGGTGGCGGCGCCGTCCCAGTCCTTGTCCTGGGCGAACCGCTCCCCGTCCTCCACCAGCGTGCGCAGGCGGGCCACTTCGGGGCGGGCCTTGGCGGCGGAGGGCTTGGCGGGTGATGGAGGGGCGGGCTTGGCGGTCGTTGGGGGCGCGGGCGTGTTGGACCCGAGGCTCGCGGCTCCCAGCATTCCTACCGCCAGGAGGGCGACGAGCCGGCCCCGGATGAGCCGGCGGCTATCCGAGGCCGGGATGCGCACTCAGTGGCTCTCGGCGCTGACGAGGGCCTCGTAGGCCGCGGCGTCCAGCAGCTCGGCGTTCAGGGCGCCTTCGAGCTTGACCTTGAGCATCCAGCCCTTGCCGTAGGCATCCTCGTTCACGAACTCGGGGTGGGCTTCCAGCTCGCCGTTGGTCTCCAGCACTTCGCAGGCGGAGGGGATGAAGATCTCGGAGACGGTCTTCACGGATTCCACCGTGCCGAACTCCTCGCCGGCCTGGAAGTGGGTGCCCACTTCGGGCATGTCCACGAAGACGACGTCGCCCAGCGCTTCCTGCGCGTAGTGGGTGATGCCGACGAGGGCGGTGCCGTCGCCCAGGGGCTTGAGGTATTCATGGTTCTTGGTGTACTTCACGTCGGCGGGATACATGGTTTCCTCCAGGTAGGATGATTCTAGCCGCGGGGGGCCGTTCAGGGGCAGAGGGAGAAGGCTACTTGGCGCGCTTGTAGAAGGGGGTGGGGACCACTTCGGCCTCGCAGGCCTTGCCCCGGATGTCGATGTGGATGCGGGTCCCGTTCTCGGCCAGGGCCACGGGCACGTAGCAGCAGCCCAGGTTGAAGCCGCAGGTGGTGCTGGGGGCGCCGCTGGTGACGTAGCCGGCCTTCTCGCCATTGACCAGGACGGCCATGCCGTCGCGGGCGATGTCGCGCTTCTCGAGCATGCGGAAGCCCACGAGCTTGCGGGTCAGCCCCTGCTCCTTGACCTTGGCCAGCGCTTCGCGGCCCAGGAAGTCGCCCTTCTGGAGCTTGATGATCCAGCCCAGGTCAGCTTCCAGGGCGTTGGTGGTGTCGTCGATCTCGTGGCCGTAGAGGGCCATCTTGGCTTCCAGACGCAGGGTGTTGCGGCAGCCCAGCCCGGTGGGGGTGAGCTCCTGGGCCTTGCCGCTCTCCATGATGGCGTTCCACACGTCCACGGTGCGCTCGGTGGGGCAGTAGACCTCGAAGCCGTCCTCGCCGGTGTAGCCGGTGCGGGCGAACATGGCGGGCATGCCCTGGAACGTGCCGAAGGCGAACCAGTAGTACTTGATCTGGGAGAGGTCGATGTCGACCAGCGGCTGGAGCACGTCCAGGGAGCGGGGTCCCTGCAGCGCGACCTGGCCCGTGGCGTCGCTCTCGTTGGTGACGGTCACGTCCCACGTGGCGGCGTGCTGCTGCACCCAGGCGAAGTCCTTGTCCACGTTGGAGGCGTTGACCACCAGCAGGAACTCGGTGTCGCTGATCTTGTGGAGGAGCAGGTCGTCCACGAACGTGCCGTTCTCGTAGAGGAAGGCGGTGTAGTGGATCTGGCCGTGGGCGAGCTTCTGGACGGCGTTGGGGGTCAGCCAGTCCAGGAAGGCCATGGCCTGGGGTCCCTTGACCCGGATCTCGCCCATGTGGCTCACGTCGAACAGGCCCACCTTGGTGCGCACGGCGATGTGTTCGGCGATGATCCCGCCGGGATACTGCACGGGCATGTCCCAGCCGCCGAAGTCCACCATCTTGGCCCCGAGGGCCCGATGGACGGCGTTGAGGGGGGTCAGCTTGAGGTCGGACATGGCTGCTCCATCGAGGAAATCGGTTTGAACGTCTCGGAACCTTGATTGTAGGCCATCGGGTCGTCTTTTCACACTCTTGGAACCCAGGGGAGCAGACCGGGCAGGTCCCAGCCCAGGCTCCAGAGGCCTCCGGGCTCTTCCCGGGCGGTCAGGCAGACCATCTGGGGCAGGATCTCCACCCCGCCCTGGGCGGCCCGGTCCAGTTCCTCGGCATACCCGGGGTCGATCTCCCGGGCCGCGTCGAAAGCCGTGACGTCCCCCCGGTGGGCGAAGAAGACGATGGCCCCCCGGTGCCCCAGGCGCACCATGGCCCGCAGCTCCCGGAGGTGCTTGGCCCCGCGCAGGCTCACGGCGTCGGGGAAGCAGGCCCGGTCCCCCACCTTGAGGGTGGTGTTCTTGACCTCGATGTAGACGCAGCGGTCCTGGGCGTCCCGGGCCTGCACGTCGATGCGGCTGCGCTCGTCGCCGTATTTCTGCTCGGTGAGCACCGAATGGAGCCCCGGCAGGCCCGGGAGGCGGTCCTGGCGCGCCGCTTCGGCCACCACCCGGTTGGGCATCCCCGTCTCGACCCCCACCCAGGCCCCGCCGCGGTTGCAGGCCAGCCAGGTGTAGGGCAGCTTGCGGTCCGGGTTGGCGCTGGGCTCCAGGAGCACCGGGTCGCCGGGCTCCCAGGAGGCGGCCATGGTGCCGGTGTTGGTGCAGTGGGCAGTCACCACCCTCCCGTCCGCGAGTTCCACGTCGGCGAGGAAGCGCTTGTAGCGCTTCAGGATCGTTCCGGGCACGAGGCCCTTCTTCTCCACGAGCACGGCGGACCTCCGGGGTTGTTCAGTTCCGGCCCAGACGGGGCGAGGCCATGGGGATCAGGTAGAGCAGGAAGGCGGCGGCGAGCAGGACCATGGCGGGGCGCAATCCCGCCAGGTCGGTGAGCACCGAGCCCATGACGGGGCCGGCCATCATCCCCAGCGAGAAGGCGATGTTGAGCAGGGAGAACACCGCCCCGAACTCCGACCCGCCCTTGCGCTCCACGTGGCTGGCCAGGGCCGGGCCACAAGGGGACATGAGCAGGCTGCAGGTGGTCCCCGTGGCCAGCATGAAGACGTAGATCCACGCCCGGCTGGGCACGAAGGGGGCAAGAGCCATGAGCGCGGCCCCCATGATCAGCCCCAGGCGCAGGGGCCGCACCGCGCCGCGCCGGTCGGTCCAGTGCCCCACGAAGGGCGACACGAAGGTGCTGGCCAGGGCCGCGGTGGTGAAGGCCAACCCGATGGCCACGGCGTCCATGTGCAGGTCGCGGGACAGGTGCAGGGGCAGCACGGCCTCCAGGACCGCCCCCAGGGCCGCGCCCATGACCATGGCACCCGCGAAGATCCGCACCGCGCCGTCCTTGAGCAGGCCGATGTAGCCCGAGCGCGAGGGCGTGGGCGGCGGGTCCGGGGGAAGAAGCGTGAGACGCACCAGGGCGTCCAGCACTGCCAAACCCGCCGCGAAGAGGAAGGCCGTGCGGATGCTCCAGAGCCGCACCATCCAGCCCGCGAAGCTCGGGCCCGACAGCAGGCCCAGGTTGGCGCAGGCGAAGACGGTGCTCATGGCCTTGCCCCGCTGGTCCGCGGGGAAGTGGTCGGCCAGCATGGACAGGCCCGCCACCCAGGTGGCGGCCGCGGCCACGCCCTGGAGGACCCGGGCCAGGAGGAGCAGCGGGAAGGTCCCCGCGAACGCGAAGAGCACCGTGGCTGCGCCGAAGCCCAGCAGGCCGCCCAGGAAGGGCCCCCGCCGGCCGCGGCGGTCCGCCCAGCTTCCCAGGGGCAGGGCCGCCAGGAGCAGCGCCGCCGCGTAGCTCCCGAAGAGCAGCCCCAGGTGGGTCTGGCTCAGCCCGTGCTGGCGCGCGTACTCCGGCAGGAGCGGCGGCAGCATGGCATAGACGACCGTGTCCGTGAAGAAGGCCAGCCCCACCACCACCAGGGCCGCGTGCTTCGCGGAGAGCCGGCTCATCAGGCCCCGAACCCTTCGGCCAGGATGCGGTCCACGGCCTCGGCCAGGTTGCCGGCCACGAGGTCGGCCTTGGTGGGGTCCACCTGGGGGCCGTAGCCCGTGAGCACCAGGGCCACCTTGCAGCCCGCGTTGCGGCCCGCGCCCAGGTCCAGGTCCTTGTCGCCGATCATCCAGGACCGGGAGAGGTCCAGGTTGTGCTCCCGCGCGGCGCGGGTGAGCATGCCGGGGTTGGGCTTGCGGTCGGGATGGTCGGGGTGGGCGTACTCCCCCTGCCCCCGGGCGTGGTGCGGCGCGGCGTACACCGCGTCCATGCGGGCCCCCGCGTCGGCCAGCAGGGCGCCGATCCGTTCCATGACCTCGTGGAAATCGTCCCAGCCGTACCGGCCCTTGCCGATGCCGGCCTGGTTCGTCACCACCACCACCGGGATGCCCAGGGCGTTCAGCCGCGCCAGGGCCTCGGCGCTCCCGGGCACCAGCACCACGTCCTCGGCACGGTGGAGGTAGCCCACCTCCTCGTTGAGGGTGCCGTCCCGATCAATGAATACCGCGGGCCGCGGGCCGCCCTTCACGCGGCCACCGCCTTGGTCGAACGGCCGGTTAGGCCGTTGGAACCACGGGTGAAAGCGGCCGGCGCGGAAACGGCCGGCAGGGTGGAAGGGAGAATCGATGCCATCAGATGCAAAACAGTACCTCCAATTGGCATGATGCCATGCCTAACGGGGCACGTCCTCCCACCACCCGGCCTCGAGCCAGCCGCTCATGCAGTTCGGGGGCAAGACGCGGGTCGTCTCCCCCGCGGACACCTTGATGGGGACATAGCGGGTGAACTGCGGCGGATTGGGCCGGTAGCAGGGTCCCGGGCCGGGCCGGGGCCCATGCGGCAGACGCGGGAACCGGCAGGTCCCGCAGGGGGAATCCTTGTGAAGCACCTGGTACCGCACGTGATAGGCACCGGGCGGGACACCCAGGATGCGGAACCGCCCCTTGGGTTCGGGGGGGATGGTGCGGGCCACGAACCGCCCCTTCACCAGGAGCGCGGAAAGCACCTCCCCGGGTTCCTCCAGGGCCGCCCCCTCCACCGTCCCGTAGGCGGGCACGGGCTGGAAGGCCAGGTCCGCCGAGGGGGGCACGTTGCCCCGCACCAGCGTCAGCTGGGTGGTGGACTCCAGGCCGTAGGCGGTGGACCCCACCATGGGCTGGCCCACCACCCGGAACGGGGTGTCGAAGGGCAGGCCCTCGAGGCGGTAGGCCCCATCGGCGCGGGTGAGGGCCCTGGCCAGCACCACCGGGCGGTCCGCAGCCTGGGCCACCACCTCCACCTGCGCCAGGGGCATGGCCGTGACCCGGTCGGTGAGGGTGCCCGAAACCGTCCCGGGCGCCTGGGTTGGCGGCGCGGCGAGGGTGGCATGGGGCGGGTTGGAAGGCGGATCGTCCTCATCGCGGCCCGCGCAGGCA
>DBME01000201.1 GCA_002298155.1 Holophagaceae bacterium UBA706
GGGGCGCCGCGGGTCCGGTCAGGGTCGGGGCCACGCCGGGCGAGAACCAGATGACGCCGCCCAGGCCCGTGCTGCCGCCAGGGCCGCCCGCCGCCCGGGGACGGCAGCCGGTGTCCTTGATCTGGCTGGCGATGGCGGCGGCGATGACCTGGATGTCGTTGCGCGCGCGGGCGTTCTTGGCATCCCGGATGTTGTGCAGGACCAGCGGGACGATGATGCCGGCGAGGATGGCCACGACGCCGATGGCGACGGCCGCTTCGACGAGGGTGAAACCTTTTTGACGTGCCATGGGATTCCTTTCTGGAAGAACGGGCCGGGAGATCTGGGGGACCCGAAGGTGGGCAAGGTCTGGGACCCCCCGGGGGGAGCACCGTCTAAATATGTATCCAATTTAGGAATTGTTCATTTATTTGCATGGGGATAATTTGTGTCGCTGAATTACTCAAGGAGGATTTCCAATACCTGATCAATAACTAAATTATCTGTTTGTTATAGTTAATATCGAATTTTGAATACCTTCAGACCCATTCAGAAACGGGACTTGATCGAACCCCAGCCAAGACTACATTTGATATTAATTTTTGGAGCCCGCGTGAGCCGCCCTCTGCCAACCCGCATCGTGTTGCTGGCTCCCCTGCTCGCATCCAGCCTTCTCCACGCCGAGGACCCTGAACCGGTGACCCGTTTCGGCCTCCAGGTCACGGTGTCCGCCCCGCGCCAGGACCTGCGCGACATCACCAGCCGCAACGGCCTGGGCGGCGGCATCTCCTTCGAACAGGAGATGGAGGGTGGCTGGAGCCTGCGCACCCGCTTCGACTACGTCGCCTTCCGGGAGGATCAGGGCATGACCCGCAGCCGCCTGGCCGCCTTTGCGCCCCCCAATGCGCTCCGCATCGCCGCGGACCAGGCCTCCCTGGGCATGGAGGTGCGCGGCTATCTCCCGGGCCAGAGGAAGGTCTTCGTACTGGGCGGCCTCATGGGCACCCGGCTGGAGTTCCGGACCCTCCTGCCGGCGGATCCCGGGGACGAGGCATCCCTCCCCACCTGGGGCAAGGAGAAGACGTCCTTCAAGCTGGGCATGGCCGCGGGCGCGGGCTACCGGTTCTCGGACGGATATGCCCTTTCATTACGCTATGGGGTCATCCCCTACGACGGCCTGTCCCTGACGACGGTCGAAGCAGCCCTCGAAGTCCGCTTCTAGTCAGAACTTGATCACCGCCCCGAAGCCCGCCCCGGAACGGTCTAGGCCGATCTCCAGGTCCTTGGCCAGGGAGTTGTCCGGCACCTTCCAGGTCTCGTTGGCGAAGAACGCCCTGACCCCCAGCCACTTCAGCGGGAAGAACCGCACGTCGCCGCCCGCGTGGTGGTACGTGGCGCCTTTGTAGGCCAGGAGGTGGTAGTAGCCCCGCAGGGCAAGGCGTCCGTCGAGGCCCGTGTAGCCCGCGGAAGGGCCCACCTGCGGCATGGGGAGCCCCGACTTGAAGGACGCCGTCCGGGTCTGGGACGCGAGATAGTCCGTGCCCGCGGCGTCCAGGTCCAGGGAGGCCCCGCGGACGCCCAGGTCGAGCCCCAGCCAGGCGCCGGGGGTCCTCACGAACCGGATGGTCCAGTTGAAGGTGTAGGTGACGAGCTTGACGCTGGTCACCACCTGCGCCTGGGCATGGTAGGTTTCGCCCGAGATGGTCACGTCCCGGGAGAGCAGGTTGGAGCCCGCGTAGTCCTGCGCCTCCACGGACAACTCCAGCCCGAAGCGGGGCCCCTGGTACTCCAGCGACCCGCCCAGCTTCGAGCCCTTCTTCGCCAGGGCGAGGTCCTTGACGATGTCGAAGTCCACGGGCTCGCCGTCCTGTGTGCCCTTGAAATGGCCTTCCAGGGTCGGGGACACGCGGTGGACGTCCAGGTACCAGACGCCCCCCTCGGCCTGGCAGATGGCAGGGGCGGCGGCGACGGCCGCGGTGAGGATCAGCGCGCGCATGGGACCTCCGGGGGGGATCACGGGGTCCCCAGGTTGACGGTGCCGCCGTTGAGGGTGACCTTGCCGTGGTCGAAGACCGCGGTGATCGTCTCCCGGTTCGTCTGGCCGGGGCGGTTGTCCTCGATGACCATGGTCCCGCTCACGGGCCAGGTGCTCCCCGCGGCCCAGGCCAGGGGGGTGGCGGGTGCGATGGTCACGGCCACGTTGTCCCCCTTGTCCGAGACCAGGCCGAAGGTGCCCTGGAGGGTGTAGGAACCCGACGACAGGGCGCTGGTGATGGCGCAGGTGAAGGTCCAGACCTTGTCGTTGGCCGGGGTGGCGGCGTCGGTGACGGTGATGTGGAAGCCGTCCACGGTGTTCAGGGTCGCCGCCGAGCCGTTGACCACCACGTCGAGCTGGCCGGAATAGGCCCACTGCAGGGTCGCGCTGCGCGTGTCCACGAGGGATCCGTAGGTGCCCACATAGGTGTGGGTGGACCCGGAAGGCGTGTCCACGAAGGCCACGTTGCCCGAAAGGGTGCCCCCCGTCGCCGAGGGGCAGCCCGTGAAGGTCAGGGTGGTGGTGGCGCCGTTGACCACGGAGGCCACGCACGCGGGGTAGGTCCCGCCCAGCAGGCCCGGCGCCGGGGTCATGAAATCCGCGAACCCGAAGATGGAAATCCCGGCCGGGGACCCCTTCAGGGTCGCATCGTCCAGATTACTTGTGGAAACGGAGGACTTGGTGGCGCAGGACACCAGGATCAGCAAGCCGGCAGTCAGGGGAAGGAGACGAAGCTTCATGACACCTCCGGCCGCGGGGTGTCACCGGGGCCCAGGCTGGGAACCCACCCGCTTCCCGAACAGCTTAGGGATCAGGCGCCCTGGCGCAAGTGTTAAATACGCCCCAGGCAACTACTTCCTTTTGGCACCCTCGTTGAGCCAGGCGGAGAATTCCGCGGGGGGCAGGTAGCCGGGCTGCTGGGAGACGACCTTGCCGTCCGCGTCCAGGATGAAGAGGGCCGGGAACCCGTCGACCTTGTAGAGGGACTCGATGGCGGCGTTCTCGGTGGGCTTCCCGTCGCGGGTCTGGGTCTTGACGCTCAGGGGCACGTACTTCGCGAGGGCCGCCTGGGCCGCGGCGGAGGGGAAGGTGTCCTTCTGGAGCTTGATGCACCAGCCGCACCATTCGGTCCACACGTCCATGAAGATCAGCTTGTGCTCGGCCTTGGCGCGCTTCTGGGCGGCGGGAAGGGAGGTCTCCCACTTCACGTCCTGCGCCATGAGGGATCCGGCGATGAGAAAGGGGATGACCAGCAGCTTCATGGGTGCTCCTTGCCGGGGCGCATTCCCCGCAGGAAGACAAGGTACGCGATTCCCGGCCTAACCGGAAGCCTTGAGGTGCCGTATACCTTTTTGTCCGGCCCAAACCCCCTGACCCCCTTCCTGGAGGCCCTATGCGCGCCCTGTTCGCTCCCATCGCCCTTGCGGCCGTCCTTGCCGGCCCCATCCACGCCGAAGCCCCGAAGTTCATCAAGGTGGACATCGTCTCCAAGACGATGCTCGGCCACCACCACGACGGCGACGCCGAAGGCCCCAAGGAAGTCCACATCCGCATGCCCATCACCCTGGCCAAGGGCATCCTCGACATGGCCTCCGACGGCGAGGTCAAGATCAACGGCAAGCAGACCAAGGGCATGAAGGTCGACCAGCTGGTCGCCCTGCTCGAAGGCGCCAAGTCCGGCGATCTCCTCCTCGAGCTCACCACCGACAAGGGCGACGTGGTCAAGATCACCGTACAATGACGGAATGACGATCACCTGCGACACCCTCATCCGCGTCCGCTATGCCGAAACCGATGCCATGGGCATCGTCCACCACGCGGTCTACCCCGTATGGATGGAGCTGGGCCGTTCCGACCTGCTCAGACAGATGGGCCAGGGCTACGCGGAATGGGAAGCCCAGGGCGTGATGATGGCCGTCAGCCAGATCCAGCTCACGTACCGGGCCCCGGCCCGGTACGACGAGCTGGTCTCGGTGCGTTCATGGGTCAAGGAGGCCGGGCGGCGCAAGGTCGTCTTCGGCTATGAGATCAGCCGGGACGGGGTCCGGCTCGTGGAGGCGGAGAGCGTCCACCTGGTCATGGGCCCCGACGGCCGGAACCGCACCCTGCCCGACGCGATGCTGGCCCTGGTGACCTCGGCCTTATAGACTGGGGGAATGAGCCCCAGATCCATCTCCCTCCACAACACCCTCAGCCGAAAAGTGGAGCCGGTGGAACCCCTCGAACCGGGGGTCGTCACCCTGTACACCTGCGGCCCCACGGTCTACAATTTCGCCCACATCGGCAACCTGCGCACCTTCCTGTTCCAGGACCTCATGAAGCGGACCTTCCTGGCCGCGGGGTACCAGGTGCGCCACTGCATGAACATCACCGACGTCGAGGACAAGATCATCCGCGACTCCCAGAAGGGCCTGGACCCCGCCGCCGACAATGCCGCGCGCCACGCCGCCATGAAGGAGCTCACGGACCGCTACACGAAGTTCTTCCTGGACGACACCGCCGCCCTGCGCATCGTCGAGCCCACCTACATCCCCCGGGCCACGGCGTACATCCCCCAGATGATCGCCCTGGTGAAGGCCCTGGAGGAGCGCGGTCTGGCCTACCCCCGCGAAGGCAGCGTGTACTACCGCATCGCCGGCCTGCCCCACTACGGCTGCCTGGCGCGCCTGGACCGGGACGGCATGAAGGCCGGCGTCTCCGTGGACGCCGACGAATACGAACGGGATTCCGCCCAGGACTTCGTGCTCTGGAAGGCCGCCCGGCCCGGTGAACCCTACTGGGAAAGCCCCTGGGGTCCGGGAAGGCCCGGCTGGCACATCGAGTGCTCAGCCATGGGCATCGAGCTGCTGGGTGAGCGCGTGGACATCCACAGCGGCGGGGTGGACCTGGTGTTCCCCCACCACGAGAACGAGATCGCCCAGAGCGAGGGCTGCCTGGGGCACCAATGGGTCAGCACCTGGGTGCACGGGGAGTTCCTTCTCGTGGAGGGCGAGAAGATGTCCAAGAGCCTGGGCAACTTCTTCACGCTGCGCGACCTGATGGCCAAGGGCGTGGATCCGTCCACTTTCCGCTTCACCATCCAGTCCAACCACTACCGCAAGGTCCTGAATTTCTCCTTCGAGGGCCTGAAGGCTTCCGAGAACGCCCTGCGCCGCATCCGCCAGTTCCGCAAGCGCATGGAGGGCGACGGTTCCGCCGCCGGCGAAGGCGCCTGGAAAGCCTCCGTGGACCCCATGGCCCGCGTCGAGGCCGCCCGCGAGGCCTTCTGGGCCGCCATGGCCGACGACCTCAATACGCCCGAGGCCCTCGCGGCGCTCTTCACCCTCATCACGGACATCAACGCCCAGGACGACCGGGTGGCCCTCACCCCCGGGGAACGGGGCGCGGTGCTGGCGTTCCTGGACGAGACGGACGCCATCTTCGCCTGCTGGCCCCACGAGGAGGAGGACGCCTTGGGTGCGGAAGTGGAGGCCCTCATCGAGCGCCGCCGGGCCGCGAAGGCAGCCAAGAACTGGCCCGAGGCGGACGCCGTGCGGGACCGGCTCAAGGAGATGGGGATCATCCTAGAGGACCGCAAGGACGGGACCGTGGGCTGGCGCAAGGCCTAGATTTCCGCCGCCACCATCGCGGGGTCCAGGTCCTCCAGGCACTGCCTGCGCTGGCACTGGCGTTCGCGGCAGGGGGAGCATTCGACGCCGGTGCGCAGGATCACGCCGGACCCCGTGGGCAGGCCGGCCACCACGGGGTCCGAGCCGCCGTAGACGCCCACCGCCCGGACTCCCAGGACCACCGCCAGGTGCAGCAGGCCCGTGTCGGGGGCCACGACTTGGCCGGCCTGGCGCAGGGCGGAGGCCAGCTGCCACAGGCCCATGGGCGGCAGGGCTTCCACGCCGGTGGCGCCGGGGAGCCAGGACCTCAGGTCGGCCTCCTCGGGGCCCAAGGACCAGCGCAGCTGGCAGCGGTCCTTCAGGGCCTCCGCCAGGGTCAGCCAATGGCGCAGGGGCCAGCGCTTGATGGCGCCGCGCCGGGAGGCGCCGGGCACCAGCACCACCCGGGGCCGGCCGTCCTCGGCCCACACGGGACCGGGATCGGGGAGGACGACGTCCTTCAGGGCGGGACGGAAGCGGTCCAGGCCGGGCACGCCCCGGCTGGCTCCGAAGGCTCCGGCCAGGCCCAGGGCCTGGTCGTAGCGGGTCTGGCGCTTGAACGGGAGGGGGTGGGTCTGGAGGAAGCCGGCGCCTTCGCGGGCCAGGCCGTCGCCCCAACGCTCGGCGATGTCCGCCAGCCAGGGCACGGTGGCCGATTTCAGGATCCCGTGGAAGTCCAGGGCCACGTCGGCGCCCCGCACTTCGCCGGCGACCCGCCGCAGCTCGCCCAGGGCGGACCAGGGGCGCCCCAGGCTGGCCCGGCGCACCACCACCGGCTCCAGCCAGGGCAGCGGCTCCAGGAGGAAGGCGTGGCGGTCCTCCACCACGGCCTGGAAACGGGCCTCGGGAAAGGCCGTGCGGAGGTTGGACCAGGCCGGAAGGACCCGGAGCACGTCCCCCAGGGCTGATAGTCGGAGCAGGCAAATGCGCATGGTGGGGATTCTACTACCTGCCGACCCCGGGTGGCCGCTCGCCGATTCCGTCCCTTCGCCGGCCGATTGGGACGCCCCCCCGCGGGCCCTGGGGATACGCTTAGATCAGGTCCTCCCAGGAGCATCCGTGTCCGAAATCAACGCCTACCTCCATGCCCTGCGTGTCTCCCTGGCCGGCAGCGACCCTGCCCTGATCCAGGACGCCCTCTCGGAGACCGAGACCCGCTTCCGGCGCCAGCGGGAGCACCTGGCCTGGGCGGAGCCCCTGCTTTCGGGGCCCGAGGCGGTGGCCCGCATCCTGGGCGAACTCGGGGACCCCGGGACCCTGGCCGAGACCTACCGGCAGCGGGAACGCATCGTCGCCGACGCCCTGGGCCCGGTGGCGCCGGCGCTCCCGGCCCCCGGCGAGGCCCCGGAACCCCCGGCCCCCCCGAGGCCCTGGCCCTCCTTCTTCGGGGTCTTCGTGGACGCCAAGGCCTACACGTCCCTGGTCTACCTCCTGGCGGGGTTCTTCACCGGGATCTTCTACTTCACCTGGACCGTCACCGGCCTCTCCCTTTCGGCGGGCCTGCTCCTCATGATCATCGGCATCCCGGTCCTGGTGCTCTTCCTGGGTTCCGTGCGCGCCCTGGGCCTGGGCGAGGGCCGCCTCGTGGAGGCCCTCCTCGATGTGCGGATGCCCCGCAGGCCCCCGCTCCTGCCCGAGGGCACCGGCTGGCTCAACCGCCTCACGAACCTGTTCACGGACTCCTACACCTGGAAATGCATCGTCTACCTGCTCTTCCATTTCCCCCTGGCCCTGACCTCCTTCCTCATCGTGTTCACGGCCATCGTCATCTCCCTCTCCCTGGTGGCGGCGCCCCTGACCACGCTGGTCTGGCACCTCCCTGTCGCGGTGGGTTGGGACCAGGAATATTTCCTCCCCGTCTGGCTGGCCTGCATCCTGCCCGTGGGCGGCATCCTGGGCCTGGCCGGCACCCTCCACCTGGGGCTGGCCCTGGGCAGGCTCCATGGCGGTCTGGCCCGGGTCATGCTGGTCCGGCGCTGAGAGCGCATCTCACCGGAGGGACCCGGAAGCCTTTGCGCATTTGGTCATAGCTTTCAGCCTTTGCAAAACCGCCCCCTCGGCCTGACAATTGAAAACGGAACCATGAAGGGGCAAAACACATGCGCATTCTCACAGGCTCGGCCATCACGCTGCTCTGCATCCCGGCGGTCATCGCCCAGGCGCCCGCCGCCGCTCCGACCATCGGCCAGCGCCTAGCGGCCGAACGGCCTGAGATCATCAAGATGATGGACGCCTTCGACTACGCCGGCGCCCAGGCCCGGGCCGAGGCCCTCCTGCCCGCCACCAAGCCTGTCTTCGACAAGTCCTCCGTCAACGCCCTGCATTTCAGCACCCGCAACTTTGTGGACATCTGCCAGGTCTACTTCCTGGCCTTCCAGTGCGCCGATGCCAACGGCCAGTGGGAAAAGGGCCTCGAGTACCTGAACAAGGCCCTCGAGACGGCCCAGGAGAACGTCAACGAAGGCAAGGCCGGCCTGACCGAACAGCGCGACTACTACACCAAGAAGGCCGCGGCCTTCAAGGCTCTCATCGACCGCAACGCCGATGCCATCCAGGCCCTCCACGCCAAGGCCAAGCTCGAGGATTACGAGGAAGGCAACATGGCGACGGTCAAGGCCTGGGAGAAGGAAATGGCCGAGGGCGACAAGTGGGCCAAGTTCTTCCAGTACGACATCGACCTGGCCGCCCGGACCGTGGACGATTTCACCCGTTTCGTGGGCATCCAGGACAAGAAGATCAAGGACCAGATCGCCGACATCGACGCCTACAAGCCCCACCCCGGCAACAAGATCAAGTGGGTCGACGCCGTGATCTCCAACAAGGCCTACCTCGAGGCCTACACGGAAAAGGCCGACAAGGTCGCCCTCCTGCACCGCCTGATGGTCCTGGACCCCGAGAACACCAAGGTCCCCGACAAGCTGGACGTGATCCTGGGCAAGGCCCCCGTGGAGCGCGCCACCCCCAAGAAGCACAAGTAGGCCTTCCCGCCTTC
>DBME01000447.1:0-139 GCA_002298155.1 Holophagaceae bacterium UBA706
GGATTAGGGATCCAGGAACGGGACGGGGCTGTGCCTGTCGATATCTAAGTGTTCAAATAGAACGATATAAATAAACACGCTTTCTGGCACCCCGGTTGCTGATTCGGGGAGCCGGAGCTTTCCACGCCCCGGCGGTCGA
>DBME01000447.1:171-18321 GCA_002298155.1 Holophagaceae bacterium UBA706
CCATTCTGCTCACGGCCGGCATCGTCACGCTGGGCTGTTCCGGGTCCTCGGCCCAGGGAGGCAGCACCCCTGCTACCCCCACCGCGCCGGCGACCCCCACCCTCCAGAGAACCGTGGCAAGCCCCTCCCCCTCCCCCATCACCACGGTGGCCATGGTTTCCGCGGGCATGCCCCAGGTGCTGGCCGCCGTGCCCGCCCAGGCCGGCGCCACCTACCTCTGGAGCGTGGCCAACGGCAGCATCCCCGGCCTGAGGACCAACGCCGCCGTGTACTACGACGCGCCCGCGACCACCGGCACCGTGACCCTGACGTGCACCGTGACGGTGGCCGGCGTGGCCACCACCAGCACCCGCGCCATCCCCGTCACCGCCCCCATGCCCCTGACCCCCTTCTACTACGGTTCGGGCTACAGCGCCGATTCCCTGGCCAACACCGTGGTGGGCGGCCCCACCGGCAACGTCGTCAGCTACCGCTTCCAGGCGCGCTACACGACGCCCCTCAACGGCTTCCGCGTCTTCTTCATCTGGTCCACCACCCGCACCGGCTACAACGCCGGCCTGGGCGGGACCATCCGCATGGACCTGATGGCCGACGACCACACCGCGGCCCACCTGCCCCAGGGCCCGGCCCTGGCCTCGACCTCGTACGGCAACATCATCCCCCAGAACAACTACTACCCCATGCTGCACTTCCCGACCCCCGTCGTGCTCACCGGCGGCGCCATCTACCACATCGTGTTCACCAACGTCGACTCGGATCCCGTGAGCAACTACATCTCCCTGGACACCCTCTACACGAACGCCCAGACCGCGCCCATGCAGCCCGTCAGCTCCGATACGAATTTCGCCGTGCTGTTCAGGACCTCCACGGGCGCCTGGAAGCTGCGCCAGGGCTACACCCCCACCCTCGAGCTGGACTACGACACCGGCAGCCAGGGCAACGGCTACATGGAAGTGTGGTCCACCAATCCCAAGACCATCTCCGGCACCGCCGCCGTCCGCGAAACCTTCAAGGTCTCAGGCCCCAGCCGCACCTTCACCAAGGTGAACGTGCGCCTCCAGCGCGTGAGCGGCGAGGGCCCCCTCACCGTGCGCGTCGAGGAGGCCGACGGCACCCTGGTGGACCAGGTGCAGGTGCCCGCCTCCAGCATCATCACCGGCGTCCCCACCTGGGTGACGGCCACCTTCCCCGTGTCCCACGTCCTGAATTCCGGCGTCGCCTACAACCTCACCCTGTCCAGCCCCGCGGACACCGCCTACTCCGCCTTCCCCATGCGCAAGGGCCTGGACAAGGGCTTCTCCAAATCCACGGTCTTCCCCGACGGCTACGCCCAGTGCACCACCGCCGACGGCAGCTGGGCCGGCTGGGACATGTGGGGCACGCCCAACCTGACGTTCAGCGACCTGCAGTTCTTCTTCGTTCCCTGAACTTCCTTCCCACCCATCCGGCCCCCACCGGCATCCAAGGGACAGCGCCCCCAGGATGTGGCCATGAACCGGCTCTTGCCCCTGCTCCTCCCCCTGATTCTCCAGGCCCAGGCAGCCTACTACGGCTCCTGCGTGCAGGGCGACTCGCTGGCCAACACGACCATCGGGCCCAATGGCAACCAGGTGAGCTGCCGCTTCCGCGCCACCGTGGGCGGCCCCCTGGAAGGGATCCGGCCCTTCATCATCTGGAGCTTCCGCAAGGCCGGCTATCACGGCGGCACGGGCGGCATCCTGAAGGTGGAGATCCAGGCGGACGACGGAACGGAGGCCCATGCGCCTTCCGGCCGCGTGCTCGCGTCCAGCGTCCAGCGGCTCTACATCGTGCCCGCCAGCGACCAGTTCTATCCCCTCATCACCTTTGACCGCAAGCCGCTGCTCGTGCCGGGAACGATCTACCATGCCGTCTTCTCCAATCCCCACCCCCAGGGCTCCGTGAACTACGTCTCCGTGAACGCCATCCTCACCCGGGAAGCGGACCGGCCCGTGCAGCCCACCCGCGGGGATGAGGACTGGGCGATGCTCTACCGCAATGCCGCCCACCCGCAGTGGGTCCCCCGCCGCACCGCCGGCACCCGGGAAGCCTTCACCCCGATCATGGAGGTGTACTGCGCGGGGGGCGCCTCCCAGGGGATCGGGTACATGGAACTGTGGATGGCTGCCGCCAAACCCGTGGGCGGGACGGCGAAGGTGGCCGAGACCTTCACCATCTCGGGTCCCCCCCGCCGCGTGGATGGGGTGGCGGTGCGGGTGCGCCGGCTCAAGGGGACGGAACCCCTGGCCATCCGCCTTGAAAACGCCGCCGGCAAGGTCCTGGCGCAGACCTCCTGCTCCTGCGCCCTGAAGGCCAGCGCCTCGGGTTCCCTGGGGGGGTGCGGTTGGCTTGAGGCGCGTCTGCCCGAACCCCTGACGCTCCAGGCCGGCCAGGCCTACCGCATGGTCCTGGCATCGGCCCAGGCGGGGAGCTTCGAGGCGTTCCCCCTTCGCAAGGGCTTGGACAAGGGTTTCACCGGGGCGACGGTGTTCCCGGATGGACATGCGGAATTCAACGATGGAGGTGGCTGGAAGGGCTGGGAGCAGTGGGGGAAGGGCAACCGGCTAGATTCGGATCTGCAATTTTATTTTGAGTTGTCTGGGGAATAATCCCTGGGGGAGGGGTCATGGGTTGCGGGTCCATATTAACCACTAATACTGAGGGGTATGCCGATTCCCGGCCGAGACCTTCCTCTGTCACCCAATGCGCATACCCTGGCTGCAATCCCTCCCCTCGCGACCGGATCCCAACGTGGGGCGTTGGATTCTGGCAGCCGCCGTCCTCTTCGCCGCGACCGGCCTGGTGGCTTCAAACCGGCTGAGGATCCGGCCTGAACGCGTCTTCCTGGTGGATGCGGTCCTGATGCTGGCCGCCGTCGTGCCGGTGCTGGCCCTGGAGCGGATCCGGGCGAGGAGGGCGCCTCCGGAGGGCCGGGTGCTGGAAGCCGTCTTCCACGGCTCACCCCTGGCCATCTTCGGCCTGGACCGCCACGGCAAGGTCCAGCACTACTGGAACCCCGCGGCCCACAAGCTCTTCGGCATCCCGCCCGCGCGCGCCCTGGGGCGGCCCATGCCCATCGTGCTCCCCGGCTTCCAGGAGGAGCTCCGCCGTCTCCTGGACCGGGCCTTCCGGGGGGAGGCCATCACCGACATCCAGGGGCAGGGCATCCTCCGGGAGGGCCCCTCCTTTCCCGTGAACCTCTCCCTCACCCCCGTGCGGGGGGAGGGGGGTCAGGTGGAGGCGGTGCTGGTGATCCTCGGCGACGACGCCTCCCAGAAGGCCCGGCTCACCAGCCTGGCGGCCCTCCTGGGCGAAAAGTCCGCCCTCCTGGAGGCCGTGCGGTCCGCGGGGATCGTCCTCTGGGCCATGGACCCCGCGCGGGGCCGCCTCGTGCACGTGAGCAGCGCGGCCCTGGAGGTCCTGGGCGTGAGCCGGGAGCGCCTCCTGGCGGACCCCAAGGGCCTGGCGGAGCTGCTGGCCCCCCGGGACCAGGACAAGCTGCGCTTCGCCCAGGCCGAGGCCCTGGCCGGAAACGTGGGCAGCTTCGAGGCACCCCTGGCGATCCCCCTGCACGGCCGGACCACCTGGACCCGGTGGACCCTGGACC
This sequence comes from Holophagaceae bacterium UBA706, assembly GCA_002298155.1. Classification (GTDB taxonomy): domain Bacteria; phylum Acidobacteriota; class Holophagae; order Holophagales; family Holophagaceae; genus Mesoterricola. Next base: position 3,797 of record DBME01000447.1, read on the forward strand.
TGTCCGGGGGCCTCCTGCGGGGCCTCATCCAGGACATCACCGAGGCCCGTGAACTCCAGGCCCAGCTCCTCCACAGCCAGAAGCTGGAGACGGTGGGCGAGTTCCTCAGCGCCGTCACCCATGATTTCAACAATATCCTCATGAGCATCCTGGGCTACAACGAGCTGCTCCTCCTGGATCCCGACCTCAGCCCCGACCAGAAGCGCCGCCTCCAGGTCATGCAGCGGGGCGCAAGCCGGGGCCAGGCCCTGGCCGGGCGGCTCCTGCGCTATGCCCGAAGGGGCGCCTCGGTGCGGCGCACCACGGACCTCAACGAACTGGTCTCCGAAGTCATCGCCCTCCTGGAGGAATCCTCGCCCGTCTCCATCCGCATCCGCGCCGACCTGGACCCCGACCTGCCGGCCCTGGTGGTTGAGCCGTCCGAACTGCACCAGGTGATCATGAACCTCGGCGTGAACGCCCGGGACGCCATGCCCGAAGGCGGGGAGATCATCTTCAGCACCAGTCTGGAGGACGGCTGGATCATCCTCCAGGTGCGGGACACCGGGGCAGGGATCCCCGCCACGGTGAAGGAACGGATCTTCGATGCGTTCTTCACCACCAAGGGGGAAGGGAAGGGGACGGGTTTGGGTTTGGCTGTGGTCCAACGCATCGTAACCGCCCACGGAGGCAGCGTAGCCTGCGAGAGCGAAGCGGGGGAGGGTGCGACCTTCCGGGTGCGGCTGCCGGTGGGTGGAGGTAGTTCGGCCGAGGCGTAGGGCGGGATCTTGACGGGGAGAAACCAGACCTACTCAATCCGCCCCGGTGTGCTCGTGCAGGTGACTTCCACCGCAGGCGCCGGGAATGGGCAAGCGGGACCATCGCAGGAGGAACTACAGAATCGTGGAGGGCTGGTCGTGACACGAGGAGGCCAGTGTGAAGCTCCCTCCTAGAGCGGCTGCTAACCTGCTTTCCCGTGCAGGTCGGTTAGGTAGCTTGGTAACGCTAAGCAGCTGGCGCATGACTTGGAAAGGGCATTTGACCAGGCTCATTAATGAGCTCAAATCCCCTTGGTTTTACGTTTGGACAATTGCCACAGCCGAGTACTATGCCAGTGTCTCCAAATTTTACCTTGTCGCTCTTCTCCGCTTATGCGGCCTTTAGCCAAACCTAACCGTCGCATAATTCATAGTTAGGCTTTCCACATGCCCCTTGGTTCATTTTTCCAGCGCCGGCCTACCTTGAAGGTGTGGGTCTATGTGGTTCTGCTGGCCTTTTGGGTATTTGTTCTCGCGCCTGATGCAATCCATCACCCAGACGTGGTCTCTGAGACGAACGATTTAAGTTATTTTTGGCTTTTCTGGCCTCTTGCTCTCGCCATTTTGTCGATGGTACTTTGGCCGTCTCGTGCCTCATGGTGGGCTCTCGCACTTGTCTGGTTCGTAATACAAACGATTGGCACGAAGGCTTCCTACATGTACGCCGTTTATAACGAAGGCTGCAAATGGGCCCCGGGGACACGCTATTGGGTCTTGATCATGAATTTGGTATTTTTCTTGATCCCGCTCCTTGTTCACTGGGGTCTTCGCCCTCCAAACGCCGATGTTCCGATGCAGTCCCACAAAAAAAACCAAATATAAATCCGAAATTCATTTGGCCCATTGTCTGACCACATTTCCCTTGGTCGCCCATATGGCGGATACTCAGGTTCGGCGTTCTTCCATGCGCAAAGCGGCATCTCATTTTCCATGCCGTGGGATCACCACTAAATGCTCTGTTCCAACCGACAGGCGCCTAACCGTGGCGTTCGGCCCCGGACCGGCTTCGTCGCTAGGTGTCTACCGACACGCAGAATTCTAGAGGTTGTCACCACGCATCATGCATCGACCCATCGCAGGCACGCCATGAACCAAAGCAAAAATTCCATGCTTGGCCCTATGCTTTGGCTCGGTTTGAATGCAATTTGCCTGCTGTTCTTTCTCGTCCTCTTTGCAAACCTTTTCCTCGCATTTCATGAAGAAGCCGGCCCTGGAGACGGGCTTGTCTTCCTTTTTGTTTTGGCGCCAACTTTATTCATCCTAGCGGTTACTCATGCCGCCTCTTTATTCAGAGCGATTAATCACTTCCTGAAAGGGCGACGTCGGCAGGCCTTCTGGCTTTTCCTCCCGTCCCTTGCATGGGCGATCACCTTTGTTTCTCTCCATTTGCTTCGCCATCGAGGATAGCTGATTTCGCAGTTGTGCAAACGAACCGCCTAGCCATTGCTATGCAAACTTGATCCAGCCACTTGGTTTACCCGAAGCCGCTGCCAGTATCAAAATGAAGTATGATCGTTACTACATTCCCCCAAGCGGCATTGTAGGATCGCGCCGCGTCATACGGCGACTGCATCATGGGCGCAGGTGTCCAACCGCGCGCTCGACACGCACCTTACCTGCTTGGCTCCGACCATGGAAAAGAAAAAAACCAAACAGCCTGCTCCCACTACCGCGCCGCCAGGTTGGGGCCGGCCAAATTCGACGTTAGGCCACCTAGATACGGCAAATGCCGTCACCTCCAAAGGAGAATTATGCTTCGAGCAACTGCTCTCATCGCTACGCTAGGACTTTTCGGGAATGCCCAGGAAGTCCCCGCGCCGGTAACGACACCCGCACCAGCCCCAGCACCTGCCCCAACGCCAGTCGCTCCTGTGCCCCCGACGGAGACTCCCGCGGCCCAGACCGCCGTTGCCGGTACGCAAACCCAGCAGCCACCCGCAAGCACGGCAAAGGTCGAAAAAGCTGCACCCGTGTTTCTTGATAATGGTCTGCTAGACCCTTCTTGGTTCGGGGATAGTGTCGCCTTTGCTAAGGGGGATGACATTGATTTCTTCTGGATGAAAGAAGGCCTCAATTTGACCAACCATGTTATTTACATGAAGCCCTGGGAAGATCCCACCATGCTCAAGAAGGGGCGAGATGGTAAGGACAACGCAAGAGCCACAGAAATTACAGATAGCTTCCCTGGCATCTTACGCGGTGCCATTACAGGCGCTCTGACGGGGAAGGCAAAAGCAAGTAGAACTGAGGGCGACATCGTTTTGATCGGACGCTTTGTCGATGCAAATGCTGGATCCAAGGTTGCAAAGTGGATGATTGGCCTCGGCGCTGGCAGCGAATCAGCCACGTGGGACTTGAAGCTTGTGGACGCCAAAACGGGTGAGTTATTGTTGGCAGTTCATCATCGATCAATGAGTGGAACCGCCATGACTAACATCAGCGACAAACTTGCGAAATGGGCAAGTAAGTTCGCATCATTTCTGGCCGAAAAAGCTGCCAAGTAATTCACTCGCTATGGCCAAGCTTGATGGAAATGAAATCGGGGGTGGTTATTACACGATTTATTGTTATGGAAAGAGCGCGGACAAAATTCTCGAAGCGATCAAGCCGATCCTCAAGAAATCCTCAGCGCAAAGCCGGGGACTCTATGCGCTATAATCTAGAAGCCATGCGCCCAGAAGAACGCCGTCGACAAGGCACCTCCCGCGTAATCCACCTTCACGACAACGATGGATCCGATCCTGTCGTCGAACTGGGATCGACTCCGCAAGAAAGAATGGAGGCGCTTTGGGACCTCACCCTTGAATACCTCACCTGGACTCGTCCCAATGAGCGTGAACCCCGACTTCAGAGATCTGTTTGCAGCATTCAACGCCGCGCAAGTTGAATTTCTGATTGTTGGCGGCTACGCACTTGCTGTCCATGGTGTTCCTCGGTTCACCAAAGATCTCGACGTATGGGTGCGGACCGATACGTCCAATGCAACTCGCGTCTGGCAAGCACTGGATGCTTTTGGTGAGTAATCCCGGTTTCCACGGTTCAAAATTTCAGCACGTAGAAGTCCCCAACCGAATCGCTCGTCAGATAGACCCTGCCGTTGGCCCTGTCCACGATCACCCCTTCCACCTTGGGCAGGCCGTGGCTCCAGGTCTGCTGGGCGACGCCGTCCAGGTCCGTGCGGGTCAGGGTGCGCGACTCGTCGCTGACGATCCAGAGGCTTGTGCCGTCGGGATCGCAATAGATGTCGCTGTAGTCCAGGGCGAAGGCCAGTTCCCGGGCGCTCAGGATGCCCTGGGCCGGGTCCCAGCGGTAGAGGGTGCCCGGCGACCCTTCCTTGAGCATGAAGAACACCCCCAATCCCGGATGCCAGGCCAACCCTTCCGGCCCCTTGTTGGCGGGACCCGCCACGTTCACGTCGTACTGGGCCAGTACGTGGCCGGTGGAATCCAGCTTGGAGACGACCCGCGCCTCCTCCTGCACGACCCAGATGGTGTCGTCCGAAGCCCGGTAGGTGACCGCCTCCATTCCCGTCAGCCCGGTTTCCATCGTCCGGACCACCTGGCCATCCAGGCTCAGCACGTCCATCCGCCCCGTGCTGTCCCCGATGACCAGGCACTGGCCCGTGCCGAAGGGGGTCAGGCCGCTGGGCTCGGCCACATCCAGATGAACGGTGGACAGCAGTTGCAGATCCGCCACGCCGCCGTCGGAACTGGCGGCGGAGCCGCCGCAGCCGAGGAGGATCAGGCACAGCCCCGCCAGGGCGAACCCGAAGCGGTTGAAGCCAGGGGTTGAATCTTTCACGTTGGTGTCCATTTCCGGGGTCCGTTTCCCCCGGGACGGCAGCATGTTCCAGGCCAACGGGCATCTGGCCTGGCGTCAATACTTGAAAATCGCCATGACCGGAGCCATGGCGGTTTTCCGCAATGGCCGTGCGGGAATCCGCACGGGTGGGGGTCAGCGCTTGAGGACCAGGGAGACTACGGTCTTGTCGTTGCCGCCCATGGAAACCATGATGCCGTGGTCCTTCTTCACGTCCACCTGGTAGCCGCCGGCCTTGCCGGTGAGCTGGCGCCACAGGTCCACGGCCATGCGGACGCCGGTGGCGCCGGTGGGATGGCCGTAGCCCACGAGGCCGCCGCCGGTGTTGGTGGGGAAGGCCCCGTCGCGGCGGGTGACCCCGGCCAGGACGGCATCGGCGCCTTCGCCGGGGGCGGCGATGCCCAGGGCCTCGGTGAGGAGGACGCCGGAGACGGTGAAGCAGTCATGGAATTCGCAGACGCCCAGGTCCTGGACGCCCACGCCGGCCATGGCCCGGGCCTCCTCGGCCGCCTTGCGGCAGGTGGTCATCTCCGTGAGGTCGGGGGGCGGGGCGGTGAGGTCGGCGGCCATCTGGCCCATGCCGGCGATCTCGACCACGTCCTGGCGGTTCAGGCCCAGGCGCCGCCAGCCTTCCTCGGAGGCCACGATGATGGACGCGGCGCCGTCGGAGACCTTGGAGCAGTCGTAGAGGTTCAGGTGGTCCGTGAAGGACTTGCCGTTGGGCGGGGTCATGCCCTGGGCCACCAGGTCCTTCACCGTGTTGAAGTGCTCCTGGGCGTCGGGGTTGAGGCGGGCGCTTTCCACGGCGTTGCGGTACCAGTGGGCGAAAGCCTCCCTTGCCTTGGCGGGGCCGACCTTGGCGGCGTAGGCGCCGGCGCGGTCGGAGAACTTGCCGGGGAAGAAGTAGGTGTGGCCGTCCTTGCGCTCGCCGTCATACCAGCCGGCGCCGGCCAGGAAGTCGGCGCAGTAGATGGCCTTGACGGTGTTCTGCACTTCCACGCCCATGACGAGGACCACGTCGGCCAGGCCGCTGAGGACGCTCTTGATGGCGGAGGCCAGGGCCAGGCCGCCGGAGGCGCAGGCGCCTTCCACCCGCAGGGCGGGCTTGTACTCCAGGGCGGGATGGACGATGGTCATGAGGGAACCCAGGTGGCCCTGGTGGTTGAACCGGGCGGCCATGAAGTTGCCGATGACGCCCTCGTCCACGGCGGCGGGGTCGGACACCTGGGCCAGGGAGGCGCGACCGGCCTCCTTGATGTAGTGGTCGAGGCCCGGGCGGGGCTTCTTGGGGTTGAATTCGGGACGCCCCGTGCCGAGGCTCAGGGTGTAGGCGCCTGCGGCGAGGTAGACGGGCTTGGACATGCGCTTCATGAGAACCCTCGTTAATCCAGGAAGTCGTTGATGGGGCCGTACAGGTGGAAGAAGCCCAGGGTCAGCACGTCGTTCACGTCCTGGGCCCGGGCGGCGACGCCCTGCTTCACCAGATCCAGGGCGGCGTCCCGGCTGGCTTCGAAGTGGTTGCGGGCCATGCCGGCGCCCAGGGTGTCCATGGTCTTGAGGGTCTGGAAGTAGGCGCGCATGCGGGCCTCCTTCTCGGGGTCCCGGGACAGGGACTTCCAGGTGAGGGATGGATCGGGGTGGGCGCCCAGGCGGCTGTCCATGTCCTTCACGAAGGCCTCGTCCATGGGCACGTAGTCGCGCTTGGCGGGGTCGAAGATGGCCACCGGCTTGCCCTTCTCGTACTTCAGGAAGCCGTCCTTCTGGCCGCCGCTGGAGGTCTGGCCGCCCTTGACGCCCATCTCGATGAAGTTGTCCACCAGGTCGCTGTGGAGGCCTTCCTTGAGGTACTTGTCCATGACCCGGAGGATCAGCTGGAACACGTCGATGCCCACGTAGTCGATGAGCTGGAAGATGCCCATGGGCCGCAGGAGGTAGTCGCGGGAGACCTTCTCGACCATGTACACGGCCTGCACGAAGCCGTAGTCCTCGGCCAGGTGCTCCATGTCGCGGATGCAGTGGAGGCCGTCGCGCATGAAGTGGCCGTTGCCGATGAAGCCGGCGATGTCGTTGGCGGGGACGGTCTTCTTGCGCAGGACCTTGGCCAGCTCGTAGGCGCTCTCCACCAGGGCGGGGTCGCAGCCCTCGGGGGTGATGACCTCCAGCAGCTTCTGCACCGCGGGGGGATTGTAGAAGTGGAAGCCGATCATGCGGCCCTTGATGCCGCAGGTGTCGGCCAGGACGTGCAGGGGGATGGAGGAGGTGTTGGTGAGGAACCACGCGGCCTGGGGACACACCACGGCCAGCTCGTTGTAGATCTGGAACTTGATCTCCTCCTTCTCGAAGGCCGCCTCGAAGACCAGCAGCGCGTCCTTGGCCAGGGTCAGGGTCTTGCCCGTGCGCAGGTGCAGCATCACCTCCGCCACGAACTCCTGGATCATGTCGGCGTTCTCCACCAGGTCCGCGCGGTCCTTGTAGAGGGCCCGAAGGCGGTTCATCTGCTTTTCGCCGTCCTTCTGGGCCTGGTCGCGCACGTAGCGGAGCAGCCCCTGGAGGGCGGTGTCGTTCATGTCGATGAGGTTGAGCACGTAGGTGTGCTCCCGGTCCTCCAGGGCCCGGTAGGCCATCTCAAGCGCCATGAGCAGGGCGATGCCGCTGCCCATCTTGCCCGCGGCGCCAACGATGGCGACGTTCTGCATGCGGGTGTCGAGGTTGATCACGGGGGTCTCCGGTCACTTGCCCAGGAACTGGGCGGGGCGTTTGTCGATGAAGGCGTGCATGCCCTCTTTCTGGTCGGCGGTGGTGAAGGTCCTGCCGAAGAGTTCGGCTTCCAGCTCGAGCCCGTCGCCCAGGGTGCCGTCGGTGCCGGCGTTGACGGCGTGCTTGCACAGGGAGACGGCCACGGGGGCCTTGGCGGCGATGGTGCGGGCGATCTCCATGCACCGGGGCATGAGCTCCTCCGGGGCGACCACTTCGTTGAAGAGGCCCAGCTCCAGGGCCCGGGCCGCGGAGATGACCTCCCCGGTGAAGAGCAGGTACTTGGCCTGGGAGCGCCCCATGATCCGCGCCAGGCGCTGGGTGCCCCCGAAGCCCGGGATCACGCCCAGGTTCACTTCGGGTTGGCCGGCCTTGGCCTTGTCGCTGGCGATGCGGATGTCGCAGGTCATGGCCAGCTCGCAGCCGCCGCCCAGGGCGAAGCCGTTCACCGCCGCGATGACGGGGTGGGGGTAGTCCTCGATGAGGTTGAAGATCCGCTGGCCCCGCTGGGCGAAGGAGCAGGCCTCCACCGGCGACAGGTCCGCCATGGCCTTGATGTCGGCCCCGGCCACGAAGGCCTTGCCCGTGCCCGTGAGGATCACGACCCGCACGGAGGCGTCCCGCCCGAGGGCGATGAAGGCCTCCTCGATGCCGGCCAGGACCTGGTCGTTGAGGGCGTTGAGGGCTTCGGGGCGGTCGATGGTGACCACGCCGATGCCGTCCGCGATGTCGAGTCTCACATGTTGGCTCATGGTCTTCTCCGGTTCAGCCGACGGGGAACTGCGGTTCCCAGGGTTCCACCACGCACAGCGGGTCGCCGGCGGCCACGGCCACGCCCTCCCGGGCGGTGACCGAGGCGACGATGCCTTCGATGGCGGACTTGATCTCGTTCTGCATCTTCATGGCCTCGAGGATGAGGAGCACCTGGCCCGCGGCCACCCTGTCCCCGGGCTGGACCAGCACGGAGCGGACGTTGCCCGCCATGGGGGACTTCACGTCCTGGCGGCCGGTGACGCCCTTGGACATCTTCATGGCCAGCTTCTTCTTCTTCTCCTCGATCATCTCCACTTCGTAGTGGTCGCCCTTGATGTAGACCTCGAAGACGTCCGAAGTGGGCGCGGCGTCCACGTCCACCTCGAAGGAGCGGCCGCCGATGAGAAGGGAGAGGATGTTGGGCTGGGGCTCGAGGAAGTCCACCTCGTAGTCCTTGTCGCCCAGGGTGACGGTGAAGATCCCCGGCCGGGGTTCCGAGACCTTGACCCGGGTGGTGCGTCCCTGATGGGTTGCGATGTAGGCCATGGTCGTCTCCTCAGAATCCCGGGTCCCTGCGGACCCTCCCGCTGGCCTTCCAGGCGGAGGCGTCCTGGCCGCCGCCTTCGGAGGTGCCGCCCAGCCTGCCCAGGGCCTTCGCCTTGTCCCGGCGGTAGGCCTTGATGGCCGCCGCCACCAGGGCGATGTCCTCGTGGGGCTTCTCCCGGGCCTCGTCCTGGGGACGGAACTGGGTGTCGATGAAGTTGGTGTCGATGTCCCCGGCCAGGAACTTCTCGTTCCTGAGGACGCGGGCGTGGAAGGGGATGGTGGTCTTGATGCCCTTCACGGCGTATTCGGACAGGGCGCGGAGCATGCGGGTCACCATGCGCTCACGGGTGCTGCCCCAGACCACCAGCTTGCTGAGCATGGGGTCGTAGTGGATGGGCACGTCCAGGCCCTCGTACATGCCCGACTCGTCGCGCACCCAGGGGCCGCCCGGCACGCGGAGCCCGATGATCTTGCCGGGGGTGGGCAGGAAGCGGTTGTCGGGGTCCTCGGCGTAGATGCGGCACTCAAGGGCATGGCCATTGCACTGGATGTCCTCCTGCTTGAAGGGCAGCTCGTAGCCCGCGGCGGAGCGGATCATCTCCTTGCAGAGGTCGATGCCGGTGATCATCTCGGTGATGGGGTGTTCCACCTGGAGGCGGGTGTTCATCTCCAGGAAGAAGAACTCCCGGGACTTGCCCGAGACGATGAACTCCACGGTGCCCGCGGAGTCGTAGTCCACGGCCCGGGCGGCGCGCAGGGCGGCCTCGCCCATCTGGCGGCGCATCTCGGGGTCCACGATGGGGGAGGGGGCCTCCTCGATGACCTTCTGGTGACGGCGCTGGATGGAGCACTCGCGCTCGGGGCAGTAGATGATGTTGCCGTGCTTGTCGCCCAGCACCTGGATCTCGATGTGCCTCGGGTTTTCGATGTATCGCTCGAGGTAGACGGCGTCGTCCCCGAAGGCCGCCAGGCTCTCGGACTTGGCGGCGCGGTAGGCGGCGGCCACGTCCTCGCGGCGGGCGATCATGCGCAGGACCTTGCCGCCACCCCCGGCGGCGGCCTTCATCATGATGGGGAATCCAATGCGGTCCGCCCACTCCAGGGCCTGGTCCTCGGAGGTGAGGTTCTCGCGCATGCCGGGCACCAGGGGCACGCCCATCTCGTACACGGCCACCCGGGAGGTGGTCTTGTTGCCCATGACGCGGATGGCCCTGGGATTGGGCCCGATGAAGGTGATCCCCTGGGCCGCGCAGGCCTCGGCGAACTCGGCGTTCTCGGAAAGGAAACCGTAGCCGGGGTGGATGGCGTCGGCCCCGCAGGCCTTGGCCACCTCCAGGATCCGGTCGTAGCGCAGGTAGGAGTCGCGGCTGGGGGCGGGGCCGATGCAGTAGGCCTCGTCGGCGGCCCGCACGTGCAGGGCGGCGCGGTCGGCCTCGGAGAAGACGGCCACGGTGGGCACGCCCAGTTCCTTGCAGGCGCGGATCACCCGGATGGTGATCTCTCCCCGGTTGGCGATGAGAATCTTCTTGAACATGGAAGGTGTCCTCAAAGCGGCAGGTTGCCGTGCTTACGCGGGGGGTTGCTGACACGCTTGTTGCGGCACATTTCCAGGGCCTTGATGAGCACCGGGCGCGTGAACATGGGATCGATGACCTCGTCGACGTAGCCCAGCTCGGCCGCGTTGTAGGGGTTGGCGAACTTGTCCCGGTAGTCGTCCAGCAGGGCCGCGCGGGTCTTCTCGGGGTCCAGGGACTTGTCCAGCTCCTTTCGGTGGATGATGTTCACGGCGCCCTCGGGGCCCATGACGGCGATCTCGGCGGTGGGCCAGGCGATGGCGTAGTCGCAGCGGATGTTCTTGGCGTTCATCACGCAGTAGGCGCCGCCGTAGGCCTTGCGGGTGATCACGGTGAGGCGGGGCACGGTGGCCTCGGTGATGGCGTAGAGGAGCTTGGCGCCGTGCTTGATGATGCCGCCCAGCTCCTGGTCCACGCCGGGCAGGAACCCGGGCACGTCCTCGAAGAAGATGAGGGGGATGTTGAAGCAGTCGCAGAAGCGCACGAAACGCGCGCCCTTGAGGGAGGAATCCACGTCCAGGGCCCCGGCCAGGTGGTTGGGCTGGTTGGCCACGATGCCCACGGGCTTGCCGTTGAGGCGGGCGAAGCCGATGACGAGGTTCTTGGCGAAGTGCTCCTGCACCTCGAAGAAGTGCCCGTCGTCCACGATGGCGTGGAAGACGTCCTTGATGTCATAGGGCTGGTTCGGGTTGTCGGGCACCAGGGAGCGCAGGGCGATCTCGGTGCGGTTGGGGTCGTCGGTGCAGGGGCGCACGGGCGGGTCGTCCTGGTTGTTCAGGGGGACGAAGCTCATGAGCTCCCGGATCATCAGGAGGCACTCCTCGTCGTCGGTGCAGGCGAAGTGCGCGCAGCCGGACTTGGCGTTGTGGGTCATGGCCCCGCCCAGCTCGTCCTTGGTCACTTCCTCGTGGGTCACGGCCTTGATGACGTCGGGGCCGGTGATGAACATGTACGACGTGTCCTTCACCATGAAGACGAAGTCCGTGATGGCCGGGGAGTACACGGCGCCCCCGGCGCAGGGGCCCATGATGGCCGAGATCTGGGGGACCACCCCCGAGGAGAGGACGTTGCGGGTGAAGATGTCCGAGTAGCCCGCCAGGGACTGGACGCCCTCCTGGATGCGGGCGCCGCCCGAGTCGTTCAGGCCGATGACCGGGGCCCCGTTGCGGGTGGCCATGTCCATGATCTTGCAGATCTTCTCGGCATAGGCCTTGGAGAGGGAGCCCCCGAAGACGGTGAAGTCCTGGGCGAAGACGTAGACGAGGCGGCCGTCGATGGTGCCGAACCCCGTGACCACGCCGTCGCCGGGGATCTTGATCTTGCTCATGCCGAAGTTGTCGCACCGGTGCAGGACGAACTTGTCCACCTCGGTGAAGGAATCCTCGTCCAGGAGGATGGCGATGCGCTCGCGGGCCGTGAGCCGGCCGGAGTCATGGTGCTTCTGGATCTTGTCCAGGCCCCCGCCCTTCTCCGCTTCCTCGTGCTTGGCCTTGAGCAGGGCCAACTTGGCTTCTCGTCCTGTCGTCATTCCTTCTCCTGATGCATGGGGTCTAAAGAAGCTTGGCGATGGTCTGGAGCTGCATGAACGTGGTGCCTTCGTAGATCTTCCCGATCTTGGAATCGCGGAAGTACTTCTCGGCGGGGTAGTCCTTCGTGAAGCCGTAGCCCCCGAAGATCTCCAGGCACTCGCTGGCCACCCATTCCGCCACCTGGCTGGTGAAGTACTTGGCCATGGCCGCCTCCTTGATGAAGGGCTGGCCCGCGTCCTTGAGGCGCGCGGCGTTGTAGGTCATGAGCCGGGCCGCCTCGATCTTGCTGGCGCACTCCGCCAGGCGCATCTGCACGGCCTGGAAGCTGAAGATGGGCTTGCCGAACTGCTTGCGCTCCTGGGCGTAGGCCAGGGCGTGGGAGAGGGCCCCCTCGGCCAGGCCCAGCATCTGGGCGGCGATGCCGATGCGGCCCTCGTTGAGGGTCTCGATGGCCACCTTGTAGCCCTTGCCCACCTCGCCCAGCACCCGGTCGGCGCCCACGAAGACGTCGGCGAGGGAGAGCTCGCAGGTGGAGCTGGCCCGGATGCCCAGCTTGTTCTCCTTCTTGGAGACGGTGAAGCCGGGCATGTCCCGGTCCACGATGAAGGCGGTGATGCCCTTGTAGCCCGCCGCCGGATCGACCGTGGCGAAGACCACGAAGAGCTCGGCCTCCTGGGCGCTGGTGATGAAGATCTTGCTGCCGTTCAGGACGTAGCCGCCGTCCTTGGGGGTGGCCCGGGTGGCCAGGGCGAAGGCGTCCGAGCCCGAGCCGGCCTCCGACAGGGCGTAGGCGCCCACCTTGCCCTTGCAGAGCTGGGGCAGGAAGGTCTTCTTCTGCTCCTCGCTGCCCCAGCGCACCAGGCAGTTGTCCACCAGGGTGTTCTGCACGTCCACCAGGACGCCCACGGAGGGGTCGACCTTGCTGAGCTCCTCGATGACGAGGATGGCGTTGAAGAAGGTGGACCCGGCGCCCCCGTAGGCCTCGGGCACCTCGATGCCCATGAGCTCCAGGCCGAAGAGCTTCTTCACCAGGTCGGGGCGCATCTTCTGCTCCTCGTCCATGGCGGCGCGGATGGGTTCGATCTCGTTCTTGGCGAAGTCGGCGACGAGGTCCCGGAAGGCGAGTTCCTCCTCGCCCAGCATTGTCAGGGGGTTGCTCATGGGGAGCTCCGGCGGGTGATGGTTTGGTTGAAGGTGATGAAGTTGACCATGATTCGGCGGGACCGGAAAGGGAGATTGCCCCGGCCTCACATGGAACGACGGTATTTTCCGCCCATTTCGTAGAGGACGGACGTGATCTGGCCCAGGCTGGCGACCCGGACGGTATCCATGAGAATTTCAAACAAGTTGCCCCCCCGGCGCACCTGCTCCCGGAGGCGTTCCAGGGCGGGTCGGGTCTGGTCGCGGTGGCGTTCCTGGAAGGCGCGCAGGCTCTTGAGCCGGGCATCCTTCTCCTCGGTCGAGGCGCGGCTGATGGGGCGGTCCTCGTGATCCTCGGCCCCCTCGCGCACGAAGGTGTTCACCCCCACCACGGGGAGCTCGCCGGAATGCTTGCGGGTCTCGTACAGCAGGGACTGCTCCTGGATGCGGAAGCGCTGGTACTGGGTCTCCATGGCCCGCAGGACGCCGCCCCGGGCGTTGAGGTTCAGGAACTCCTCCAGCACGGCCTCCTCCACCTGTTCAGTGAGGTGCCGGATGAAGTACGAGCCCTGCAGGGCGTTCTCGTTCCAGTAGACGCCCCATTCCTTGGTGAGGATGAGCTGGATGGCCATGGCCAGACGCACGGACTCCTCGGTGGGGGTGGTGAGGGCCTCATCGTAGGCATTGGTGTGCAAGGAGTTGCAGTTGTCCAGCAGGGCCGTGAGGGCCTGGAGGGTGGTGCGGATATCGTTGAACTTCATCTCCTTGAGGTGCAGGGACCGGCCGGAGGTCTGGATGTGGTACTTGAGCTTCTGGTTCTTCTCGGAGGCCCCGTACAGGTCGCGCAGGGCGATGGCCCAGATGCGCCGGGCCACCCGGCCCAGGACGGCGTACTCCGGGTCCAGGCCCGAGCTGAAGAAGAAGCTGAGGCTGGGGGCGATGTCGTCCACCTTCATGCCCCGGCTCAGGTAGTACTCCAGGAGGGTGAAGCCGTTGGCCAGGGTGAAGGCCAGCTGGGACACGGGGTTCGCGCCCGCCTCGGCGATGTGGTACCCCGAGACGCTCACGGAGTAGTAGTTCCGCATGCCGTGCTCGATGAGGTAGGCCTGCACGTCGCCCATCATGCGCAGGGCGAACTCGATGGAGAAGATGCAGGTGTTCTGGGCCTGGTCCTCCTTGAGGATGTCGNNGTCGGCCTGCACGGTGCCGCGCAGGGTCTTCAGGGTGTCCCGGCGGATGCGGGCCTCGGCCTCGGGGGTGAGGGCCCCCCCGGCCTTGCGGGCCTTCTCCAGCTGCTGGTCGATGGCCGTGTTGAAGAACATGGCCAGGATCACCGGGGCGGGGCCGTTGATGGTCATGGACACGGAGGTGTTGGGGTCGCACAGGTCGAAGCCCTCGAAGAGCTTGCCCATGTCCTCCAGGGTCGCGATGCTCACGCCGCTCTCGCCGATCTTCCCGTAGATGTCGGGGCGCTCGTGGGGGTCCTCGCCGTAGAGGGTTACGGAATCGAAGGCCGTGGACAGGCGCTTGGAGGCCTCGCCCTGGCAGAGGAAGTGGAAGCGCCGGTTGGTGCGCTCCGGGCCGCCCTCGCCGGCGAACTGGCGCTTGGGGTC
>DBME01000447.1:18394-23056 GCA_002298155.1 Holophagaceae bacterium UBA706
GGGAGGTGAGGGTGAGGGGGACGTGCACGTCCCGCTCCCGCACGCGGTAGGTGAAGGTCTCGCCGGAATAGCCGCTGCGCAGGCCCTCCCAGCCGTGGATGAGGTCCAGGGCCTCCCGGGCCTCCTGGCGCGCCTGGGCCAGGTGCTCATGGAGCGCCGGCACGGTCCCGCCCAGCTCGGCGGCGGCGGCCTCCAGGGTCTGGACGCGGTCGGCGCCGGCGGCCAGCTGTGCGGTGCGCTGCTTGTAGTCGCGCACGGTGCGCACGATCTCGTGGAGGTAGGTGGCGCGCTCGAAGGGGACGATGGGCGTGGCCCGCTCGCAGGAGAAGGCGGCGGCGCCGGGGTCGGCCAGGGCGGAGCGCAGGTCCATGCCGAAGCCCTCCCGGAGGCGGGCCAGGAGATCCAGGTAGAACCGGTCCACGCCGGCGTCGTTGAAGTGCCCGGCGGCGGTGCCGTACACCGGGAGGCGGTCGTCGGGCACGGAGGCGGGGATGCTCCGGTTTCGCCGCACCTGGCGGCGCACCGCCTGGAGGGCGTCCTCGGCCCGCTTGTCCTCGAACTTGTTGACCACCACCATCTGGGCGAAGTCCAGCATGTTGATCTTCTCGAGCTGCGTCAGGGCGCCGAACTCGCTGGTCATGACGTACACGGGCAGATCGGCCATGTCGGTGATGTCCGTGTCCCCTTGGCCGATGCCGCTGGTCTCCACCAGGACGATGCCGGCGCCGGAGCGCTTGAGGAACTCGGCCCCGGCCCGGACCATGNNAGGTGGCCGGCCCGCCGGCGGCGGCGATGCTGCGGAAGAAGACCCGTTCGTGGGCGCAGGTGCCCATGCGCAGGCGGTCCCCCAGCAGGGCGCCCCCGGAGGCCTTGCGGGTGGGGTCGATGGCCAGGATGGCGATGTTCAGGGTGGGGAAGTCCAGCAGGAGGCGGCGCACCAGCTCGTCGGTGAGCGAGCTCTTGCCCGCGCCGCCGGTGCCGGTGAGGCCCACCACGGGCACGGCCGCGGAGGTCTGCCCGGCCTGGGGGGCACCTTCCAGGGCGGCGGTGAGTTGGCGGGAGAAGGCCACGGTGTCCGCCCAGGCCGCGGGGGCCTCCGGGGCGGCGGGCCGGGTGCGGGGGATGCGGGAGAGGAGGTCCTGGATCATGCCCTCCACGCCCAGGCGCATGCCGTCGTCGGGCGTGTAGATCTTTTCCACGCCGGCCCGTTCCAGGGTCTGGGCCTCGTCGGGCAGGATCACGCCGCCGCCGCCGCCGAAGACCTTCACGTGCCCGGCCCCCATGGCCCGCAGGCTCTCGGCCAGGTAGGTGAAGAACTCCATGTGGCCGCCCTGGTACGAGGACACGCACACGGCGTCGGCGTCCTCCTCGGCGGCGGCCTTGGCGATCTCGGCCACGCTGCGGTTGTGCCCCAGGTGGATGACCTGGGCCCCCTGGGCCACCAGCAGCCGGCGCACGAGGTTGATGGCGGCGTCGTGGCCATCGAACAGTGCGGCGGCGGTGACGATCCTCACTGGCTGGCTGACTCCACTCATGAACGCTCCGGAAGGACGGACTTATCAGAGAGATGAATACTCATTCTCTCCGAATTCCGACCAAACTTTCCGGAATTTTACGGCGCGGCGGTTGACGGCAAGGCCAGTGTTTCCCGGATGAAGCGGGCCATCTCCCCCAGCACGAGGTCCCGGGCCTGGAAATGGGGCACATGCCCGCAGCCGGGTACCAGGAGGCTGCGGGAGGGCCCCTTCACGCCCCGGACGATGGTCTCCACCTGTGCCGGCGTCCCGTATTCGTCGTCCAGGCCCTGGACGGCCAGCACGGGGGCGGTGATGGCGCTCAGCCTGGGCGCGAAGGTCCAGTCCAGGTGCCGGGGATCGAGCCACACGTCGTTCCAGTTGTGGAACATGGCATCCACCCGGTCGCCGTGGTGGCGCTTGAGGCGGTCGCGGAAGTCCGTGGTCTCGAAGGCCTCCCGGGCCCGGCGCAGGCCTTCGATGCCCATGGCTTCCATGAAGACGTGCGCGGCCTCGGTGACGATCCCCAGGGGCCGGTCCGGCCACTGCGCTCCGTAGAGCAGGGCGATGGAGCCGCCGTCGCTGTGCCCCACCAGAAAGGGGCGCTCGATGCCGCAGGCCGCGAGGACCTCGGGCAGGGCCCGCAGGGATTCCTCCTCCAGGTAGTGCGGATCGGGGGGGCCCACCCGGGGGTCCGAGGCGCCGTAGCCGTAGCGTTCGTAGACCAGGGCCGGCTGGCCCGTGGCGTGGGCCAGGGCGGCGGGCACGTCCCGCCACTGGGCGATGCCGCCCAGGCCTTCGTGGAGGAAGACGAGGGTGGGGCCGGCGCCGGGGATGCGCCGCACCCGCAGCCGGTGTCCGGCGGCCTGGACCCAGGCCTCGTCGGCGCGAAGTCCCCGGCGGCCCTCCAAGGTCAGGCGTCCTGGCGCTTCAGCCAGGCGTTGTAGGCGAACATGCTGGCCGCGCTACCGAGGCCGATGAGGGTGAGGATCACCCAGCCCAGGGTGGCGAAACGGGGATCCAGGCGCAGCAGGCCGCTGGGCAGCTCCACGGCGCCCCGGCACATGACCTTGTTGAAGAGCCAGGCCCCCGCGGGGCCGCCCACGAAGGCGCCCACGGCCATGGGGATGTTGGCGTAGCCCAGGAAGAGGCCCTCCTGGCCCTTGGGGGCCAGGGAGCCGATGTACTCGTAGAGGCGCGAGGACGCGAACAGCTCGCCGAAGGCGATGAGGGCGACCGTGAGCACGATGAACAGGGAGCCCAGGGGCAGCAGGTCGGCCACGCGCAGCCCCACGCCGCCGCCCATCCAGAGGGGGGCGATGTTGATGAGCATGGAGAGGCCGATGATCACCGTGCCCACCACGATGGACTTGATGGGGGGCAGCTTTCCGAAGGTCATGGTGATCAGGAGCTGGCAGGTGACGATGACGAAGGGATTGGCCATGGTGTAGATGTCCATGGCCGGCGTGAGTTCCACGGTGCGCTTCACGTAGAGGGGAAGGAGGTTGTACACCTGGTTGTAGATGAAGTAGAAGCCGCTGGAGACCACGAGGAAGACCAGGAAGCGCGTGCTGCCCAGGACCTTGATCATGCCCAGGAGGATCTCGCCGATGGAGCGCGCCGGCTTCTTTTCGGTGCCCATCTCCACGTCCGGGTCGCGGAACACGATGAGCACCACGAAGAACGCCACCACCGCCGCGGCCATGGATACCGCGAAGATCGCGCTGAGGTCGAACTTGCGCCGGAAGTAGAAGGCCACGCCCCGGCCCACGAGGCTGCCGATGTTGATGATCATGTAGAAGATGCCGAAGCCCAGGGTCTTGCGCAGGCCGGCGGTCTTCTGGACGGTGCCGGCGATGCAGGGCTTCACGATGCTGCCGCCGATGCCGATCATGACGATGCCGCCGACGATGGGCACCACGGTGCGGGTCTGGACGGTGACGTGGGAGGAGAAGACGGGCGCCAGGGTGGCGCCGCCGAACCACACGGGGTAGCCCATGAGGAAGTAGGCCACGGCCAGCAGCACGAAGGCCACCAGGAGGGAGCGCTTGAAGCCGAACTGGTCGGCCAGGGACCCGGACAGGACGGGAAGGAGGTAGACGAGGGTCCACAGGACGCTGCCGTTCAGGAAGCTGGGCCAGTAGGCCCCGAACCCCAGCTGGCCCAGGTAGAGCACCACGAAGCTGGCCATGGCGTAATAGGCCGCCCGCTCGAACAGCTCGGTGCCGTTGGCGGTCCAGAAACTGCTGGGGAAGGCAGGCTGCGCGCCGGCCGGAAGGCTTGATTCACTCATGGAGGCTCCAAGATGCCTCGTAAAGCTTGGCAGGTATCCCGGCCGCCGGAAAGGCGCAGCGAAGGTTAATGAAGCGCTTTTCTCAACGAGCCTCGGCCCCTATCCGACGCGCTGCGTCGGACAGGGACCGGTGCTCACCGAGGAAAAGAAGGGAAGGCTAGAACTTGAAGCCGACGCCGACGCCCAGGAGGAGGGGGTCGACCTTCACGGTGGTGACCTTGGAGCCGTCGGCGGCGGCCTTCACGTCGGCCTTGATCTGGACGTACTTCACGTCGAAGTTCAGGTAGCAGTTGCGGGCCACCTGGATGTCCACGCCGGCGCCCACGGCCGCGCCGAAGCTGGTCTTGCTCAGGTCCAGCTCGCCGCCGGCCAGCTTCACGTCGGAGATGAGGGTGAGGTTCAGGCCGGCGCCCACGTAGGGGTTGATGGTCTGGCCGGGACGGAAGTGGTACTGGGCGGTGAGGGTGGGGGGCAGGTGCTTGAAGGTGCCGATCTTGGTGCCGGCCAGGGTCACGTCCTGTTCCTGGGGGATGGTAAGCACCAGTTCGGCCGAGAACTTCTCGTTGAAGAAGTAGGTGAAGTCCACTTCGGGGATGACCTTGTTGTTCACGTGGATGGCGTCGGCGGGGACCTCGCCGAAGGCGTCGGATTTATTGGAGGGCTGCAGGGAGACGGCGCGCAGGCGCATCATCCAGGGGCCTTCGGCCCGGAGGGAGGGGGCGGCGAGGGCCACGGCGAGGAGGGTCAGGGTGGTGAGCTTGTTCATGGGTGCATCCGGAAGGGCTCCCGGGGTCGCCCGGAAGCGGTTTGAAGGCGCAACGATCCCCACCGGCCTGGGGCCGGTCGCGGGGGGGC
>DBME01000447.1:23115-25666 GCA_002298155.1 Holophagaceae bacterium UBA706
CGGCAGTCGGTGCTGAACACGCAGGGCTCCCCGGCGTTCAGGCAGGAATTGAGCTCAAGGCCGCCTTCCATGGCCACCAGGAGATCCAGCAGGGTGATGGTGGAAGCAGGGCGTGCCAGGCGGACACCGCCGTTGGTGCCCCGGGTGGTGTGCAGGATTCCCGCGCGCACCAGCGCCGCGATGAGGCGCCGGGTGAAGGGCGCGGGGAGCAGACGGTTCCGGGAGATCTCCGGGATGGAGACCAGGGTATCGGGGGGCTGGCTGGCCAGGTGCAGAACCAGGCGCGCCGCGTAGTCCGTCTGGCGGGAGATGCCGATCATGGGGCCTTGGGCGAGAGGTGTGATCCAATGTTACCTTTTTGGTCACATATGTCAAGACCCCAACATCCGCTATTGGATGTGGGTAGGCGTTCGGGTCCCCTCAATCGCGCCGCCGGGCCGTTGGAATTGAAAAAGCGGCTCTGGGCCGACGGAGGCTCGTGTCGCTGGGGCCCAGAGCCACTTTTTCAATTCCAACGACCGTGCGGCGCGATCAGAAGGGACCTTAACGCCAAAAATTATGATCACCTGGCGGGTCAGCCCAACCCGAGGACCGCGTTGTTCCGGTCGCGCACCGCCTTAAGGACCTCGGTGTCCTTGGACAGATCATGGCCGAAGGAGGGGACCATCTTCCGGATGGTGGGCAGCCAGGCTTCCTTCTGTTCGGGGAAGCACCGGAGGATGAGGTCCACCATGGTGGCGGCGCAGGTGGAGGCGCCGGGGGAGGCGCCCAGGAGCGCGGCCAGGGTGCCGTCGGCGGCGGCGACCATCTCCGTGCCGAACTCCAGCTTGCCCCCGACCTTGGGGTCGCGCTTGATGATCTGGACGCGCTGGCCGGCGATCTCCAGGTCCCAGTCCTCGAGGCGGGCGGTGGGCACGAAGTCCCGGAGGGTCTTCACCCGGTCCGAGGGGGACTGGAGCACCTGGCCGATGAGGTACCGGGTGAGGTCCAGGTTGTGCCAGCCGGCGGCGAGCATGGGCTTGAGGTTGCTGAACTTCACCGACCGGGGCAGGTCCAGGAAGGAGCCGGCCTTGAGGTACTTGGTGGTGAAGCCCGCGTACGGCCCGAAGAGCAGGGCGGACTTGCCGTCGATGATGCGGGTGTCAAGGTGGGGCACGGACATGGGCGGGGCGCCGATGGTGGCCTTGCCATAGACCTTGGTGGCGTGGCGGGCGACGATCTCGGGCTTGTTGCACACGAGCCACTGGCCGCTTACGGGGAAGCCGCCGTAGCCGCGGCTTTCGGGGATGCCCGACTTGAGCAGGAGGGGCAGGGCGCCGCCGCCCGCGCCCAGGAACACGAAGCGGGCGGTGAACGCCTTGGTGCCGCCGTTGGCCTTGTCCTCCACCACCACCCGCCAGCGGCCGTCGGAGCCGCGGGCCAGGTCCTTCACCTCGTGGGAGACATGGAGCTGGAAGGCCTTGCGGGTCTTGAGGTGGTCGAACATGGTGCGGGAGAGGCTGCCGAAATCCAGGTCCGTGCCGCGCTCGACCCGGGTGGCCGCCAGGGGCACGCCCGCGTCGCGGCCCTCCATGACCAGGGGCATCCATTCGGCGAGCTCCGCCCGGTCCTCGGTGATGCGCATGTCCGCGAACATGGGGTGGGCGCTTAGCCGGGCCTGGCGGGTGCGCAGGAACCGGGTGTTGGCCTCGCCCCACACGAAGCTCAGGTGGGGGCAGCGGTTGAGGAAGGTGATGGGGCGGGGCAGGATGCCCTGCTCCACCAGGTGGGACCAGAACTGGAGGGAGACTTCGAAGGCGCCGTTGATGGTGAGGGCCTTGGCGATGTCCACGCTGCCGTCGGCCTTTTCGGGGGTGTAGTTCAGTTCGCAGTTGGCGGCATGGCCGGTGCCCGCGTTGTTCATGGCCTTGCTGCTCTCCTCGGCCACGCCCCCGAGGCGCTCGAAGACGGCGATGCGCAGGTCGTCCTGGAGCTCGGCGAACATCGTGGCCAGGGTGGCGCTGACGATCCCCCCGCCGACGATGGCGATATCGACCTGGCTATCCTTCGAAACCACAGCCCCTCCGTTTGGATTTTTCCCATTATGCATAGGGGGCGCGGGGGGTGATGCCGTAATTTCGGAGGATTCAGCCGGAATTGTCCGGATGGGGATTTGAGATGCGATCTCAAACCGCTTTCTATTTTTTCTCGCCGGCCGCCTTGGTTTCCTCGCCGAACACGAGGTTGCGCACCAGGGTCTCGGTGGACCAGGGGGCGGGGGCGCCGCCGAGGTAGGTGTGGAACCACTCCAGGTGGGCGTTGTAGTAGACGGGCATGGACTTGAGGCGGTCGGGCCAGTGGCCGTCGTTCTTGAAGACAAGCAGGCGGGAGGGCACGCCCTGGGTCTGCAGGTCCGTGAAGAATTCCAGGCTCTGGGTGTAGGGGACGCGGTAGTCCCGCTCGCCGGTGATGACCAGGCAGGGGGTCTTGAAGGCCTGGGCGTGGCTGGCGGGGTTCATGCGGGCGTAGGCCTTGGGGTTGGAGGTGGGGGTGCCGCCGATGTCCCACTCGG
>DBME01000124.1:0-503 GCA_002298155.1 Holophagaceae bacterium UBA706
GGCCACCCCGCCCGTGACGCCCTCCGCCGCGGGCGGCGGGGCCCTGCGGGTGAGCCTGGCGGACCTGCGCACCTTCCTGGAATGCCCCCTTTCCGGGGCCGCGGCGGTGCGCCTGGGCCTGCGCAAGCGCACCCTGGAGGACCGCGCCGCGGTGGAGGACGAACCCTTCGAGAGCGAGTTCCTGGATTCCTGGGTGCTGCAGCGGGAGGTGGCCCTGGGCGCCCTGCCNNCCGCAACCGTCCACGACCGCTGCCTGCACCGGCTCCAGTCCGAAGGCTCGGCCCCCTTCGGGCTCTTCTCGGAGGTGGAGCGGGACAAGAACCTCCAGCCCATCGCCAGCTGGGTGGCCTACCTCCGCGGCCGCGGCGAGACGCCCGTGCTCCGGCGCCTGGGCACGGACCGCCTGGGCGGCGGCGAGGTGGACGACGCCCTGCCGCCCCTGGCGGTGCCGGTGGTCCTGGGCGGCGAGCCCGCGACGGTGGAACTCTCCGGCGATCTCCGGG
>DBME01000124.1:509-3481 GCA_002298155.1 Holophagaceae bacterium UBA706
CGCCCCGCCGATTCCCAGCTGGACAAGCTCCGGAAGAAGGCCCTGGCCGCCTACGTGGACCATCTGGTCCTGGCCTGCGTGGACCCCGCCCACGACGCCCACCGGGCGCGCTTCGTGTTCGAGGAGCCCAAGAAGGGCCTCGGCCAGGAGGACGCCTTCACCTTCCCGGCCCTCACCCGGGGCCAGGCCATGACCCGCCTCGCGGCCCTGCTGGAGGACCTCCTCACCGGCGACCACGCCGTGCTCATGCCCATCGAGGCCGTGCTGGCGGGGTGGGGGAAGGGGCCCCTGACGCCGGAGGGCATCCAGGACTACGTGGACGAGCTGATGGAGACCGAGGAGCCCCGCTTCAGCACCCTCAGCGGCCCCGTGCCCGACCCGCTGGCCTACCCGCCCCCCGCGGACCCCCAGGCCCTCGCCGAGACGCGGCTGGGGCCCTTCCTGGAGGCGGTCAAGCCCGCCGCCCAGGCCGATGCCGAGGAGGAGGACTGATGGTGCGCTACGCCAAGCCCGCCCTCCTGGACCACACGGGGCCCTCCCACTGCGTCATCGAGGCCAGCGCCGGCACCGGCAAGACCTACACCCTCGAGCACCTGGTGGTGCAGCTCCTCCTGGAGGGGGTGCCCCTGGAGAGCATCCTGGTGGTGACCTTCACCCGCAAGGCGACCCTCGAGCTCAAGGCCCGGGTGCGGGGCAAGATCGCCGAGCTGGTGGCCTTGGAGGAGGACCGCGTCCGGGAGGGCGAGCCCTTCTGGGACCTCACGCCCGAGCGCATGGACCTGCTGCGGGAGGCCCTCCTGGGCCTCGACCGGGCCACCATCTCCACCATCCACGGCTTCTGCCAGCAGGTGCTGCAGGACGCGGCCTTCGAGGGGGGGCACCTCTTCCAGCAGGAATCCGTGGCCGGCGACGAGATCTTCGACCGGGCCTTCACGAACCTCCTGCGGGGGGCCTTCGCCACGCGGCTGGCGGACCTCCTGGACGTGGCCCTGCGCGTCCTGGGCGGCATCGGGAGGCTGCGCGGCCTGCTCAGGGAGGCCCTGCGCGAAGCCGACCAGCTCGACCTGCCGGAGTTCGCCGACGCCCGAAGCTTCCTCTCGGCCTTCCCCGGGGAGCTGGCGCAGGCCTACCTGGCGGGGGAACCCATCCGCGAGGGCTTCCCGCCCAAGAACGCGACCGCCATCTCCAAGCGCTTTACGGAGCTCCTGGAAGCGCTGGAAACGGCCCTCCTTTCGGACCGTCCCGCCGATTTCTGGCTGGACACCGGCCTCTGCGACCGCATCACCAAGGACCTCGACAAGATCCTCCGCGAGGACCAGGAGGGCGATGCGGCGCGCCTGGCGCAGGCCACGGCCCAGGTGGTCAACTTCAAGGCCGTCGCCGTGGCCGCGTTCCTGCCGCCCCTGCGCGCGGAGCTGCGCAGCCTCAAGGCGGCGGAGGGACTCTACGACTTCGACGACATGATCGAGCTGGTGGCCGCCACGCTGGAGGGCCCCCGGGGGGCGCCGCTCCTGGCCCGCCTGCGGGAGTCGTTCCGGGTGGGGCTCATCGACGAGTTCCAGGACACGGACCGCCGGCAGTGGGGCATCTTCCGGCGGATCTTCCTGGAACCCGGCACGGGGCACCGCCTGTTCCTGGTGGGCGATCCCAAGCAGGCCATCTACGGCTTCCGCAGCGGCGACCTGCCCACGTACGTGGACGCCCTGGCGGAGGTGGCCGCCCTCACGGGCGAGGCGCCCCTCCAGCTGGCCCAGAACCACCGTTCCACCCAGGGCGTCATCCAGGCGTACAACGCCCTGTTCGAGGAGGGCGAGGGGGTGGGATTCTTCGGGGCGGCCAACGCCCGGCACTACCACCAGCCGGTCACCTGCGGCAGGACGGCCCTGGCCCTGGTGGACGCCGCGGGCGCGCCCCTGCCGTCCCTGGTGGCGGTGGACGTCCTGGTGGGCAGCGCCCGCTCCGTGCGGGTCCGCGCCGCCGCGGGTCTGGCCCGGGCGCTGCGGGAGACCCTGGCCAACGGGTGCTTCACCGGTGCCGGCCGGGCCGAGGCGGCCCTGGGGCCCGGGGACGTCCACGTCCTCACCCGTTCCCTCAAGGAGGGCCGGATGATGGCGCGGGCCCTGAAGGCCGAAGGCATCCCCTGCGCCCTCTACCGCCAGGACGGGCTCTTCGACGGTCCCGAGGCCGCGGCCTGCCGGGACATCCTGCTGGCCATCGAGATGCCGCTGGACGAGTGCCGCCGGGCCAAGGCTCTGC
This sequence comes from Holophagaceae bacterium UBA706, assembly GCA_002298155.1. GTDB lineage: Bacteria > Acidobacteriota > Holophagae > Holophagales > Holophagaceae > Mesoterricola. The sequence goes on from DBME01000124.1 coordinate 2,766, forward strand.
TGGGGCCGTTCTTCGGGCTGACCTTCGCCGAGGCGGAACGGGCCCGGGAACTGCCCGAGGGGCATCCCATCCTGGCGCGGCTCTTCGCGTGGCGGGAACGGGCGGCGGCGGGGCGGTACGCGGACCTCCTGAACGGCCTGGCCGCGGACAGCGGCATGACCCAGCGCCTGCTCTTCCTGGACGAGGGCGAGCGCACCCTCACGAACCTGCTCCACATCCTCGAGCTGCTGCTGCAGGAGGCCCTGAGCGGCCACCGGACCCTGGCCGACCTGGCGGTGCGGGTGCAGCGCTGGATCGACGGCCGGGACCGGCCGTCGGTGGAGGACGCCGAGACCCAGCGCCTGGAGCGCCAGGGCGGTGCCGCGCAGATCCTCACCATGCACAAGTCCAAGGGGCTGCAGGCGCCGGTGGTGGTGCTCTNNTCGGGGGCACCACCGACGGCCGGGAGCCCGCCGTCTACCGGTACCACCGACCCGATGGCGAACGCCGGGCCTGGGTGGGCTCCCGGAAGCTGGCGTCCCCCTCCGTGCGCGCGTGGATCGACCAGGAAGTGGCCGACGAAGGCGAGCGTCTGGCCTACGTGGCCCTCACCCGGGCCGAGGCCCAGCTCATCGTGCCCCGCTACGTGCCGTGCGATCCGCCCCCCCGGGGCCAGAGCTCCTTCGGCGCGGACGGAAATCCCAAGGCGGGCCCGTACCGCGCCGTGAACCGGCGCC
>DBME01000166.1 GCA_002298155.1 Holophagaceae bacterium UBA706
CCAGGTCGCCGGCGGCGAGGCCGGGGCCTTCCGGGCCCAGCACCAGGGCCGTCCGGTGCGCCGGGTTCCAGGTTTCAGCCGGTTCGCTGCGCGCGTCCAGGGCCGCCGCCACCAGCTCGCCGTCCTCCCGGCGCCAGGCGGCCAGGGCCGGCCAGATGTCCTCGAAGCGCCACAGGGGGATCTTCCAGGCGGTGCCCATGGAGACCCGCACCACCCGCCGGCTGAAGGGATCCGGGCCGGGGCCCAGCACCACGCCGTCCAGGCCCAGGGCCGCCGCCGTGCGCAGGAGCTGCCCCAGGTTCTCCGCGTCGGCCACGGAGGGGAGCGCCAGCAGGCGGGAACAGGCGGCGAGGCGTTCCTCCCCGGGCTGCGCCGGCACCCGGGCCGCGGCCATCAGGCCCCGGTGGAAGGGGAAGCCGGCCAGGGCCTCCAGCTCCGCGGCGGTGGCCACCAGAAGTTCGGTCCCCTGGGGCAGGAGGGGGCGCACGGCATCGGCCTGGCCCGTCTCCGCCAGGACGGCCACCACCTCCAGGCGTCCCGCGCGGCCCCATTCCAGCAGGTCCTCCACCAGGATCCGCCCCTCGGCCACGAAGCAGGGACCGAAGGCGGGGTGGACCCGCTGCCCCGCGAAGCGCAGGTCCTGGAACAGGGGCCACAGGTCGGAAGAGGACATGGCTTCATCATCCCGGCCCGGGGCGGGGGCCGCAACCCGCTACCTTGGCGGCCCCGGATGAAGCAGAATCAAGGGATGAGCGACGAACCCTCCCAGCCCAGGCGCCGGCCCCGCTACAAAGGCACCCATCCCCGGCGGTTCGAGGAGAAGTACAAGGAACTCGACCCCCAGGCCCACGCGGAGGAGCTGCGCAAGGTCATGGACCGCGGCCAGACGCCGGCCGGCACCCACCGCCCCATCTGCGTGGCGGAGATCCTGGAGATCCTGGATCCCAAGCCCGGCGAGGTGGGCCTGGACGCCACCCTGGGCTACGGGGGCCATGCGCAGGAGATCCTTCCCCGCCTCGTGCCCGGTGGCCGCCTGTTCGGTGTGGACGTGGACCCCCTGGAGCTGCCCCGCACCGAGGCGCGCCTGCGGGCGCTCGGTTTCGGCGAGGACGTCCTGACCGTGCGGCGCATGAACTTCGCGGGATTGGCCGGACTCCTGCCCGAGACCGGCGGGGGCCTGGATTTCGTCCTGGCCGACCTGGGCGTCTCCAGCATGCAGATCGACAATCCCTCCCGGGGTTTCACCTACAAGGCCGAAGGCCCCCTGGACCTCCGCCTCAACCCCAACCGCGGCCGGCCCGCCTCCGCCCTGCTCCAGGCCCTTACGCAGGAGGACCTGACGGACCTCCTGGTGGAGAACTCCGACGAGCCCCACGCCGACGCCATCGCCGCCGCCATCCGTGGCCAGGGCATCGCCACCACCACCGCCCTGGCCCGGGCCGTGCGCGGCGCGCTGGAGCCCTTCATGGATCCGGAGGAGATGAAGCCCTCCCTGCAGCGCACCTTCCAGGCCCTGCGCATCGCCGTGAACGACGAATTCCAGGTACTCGATCAGTTCCTGGCGCTGCTTCCCGCTGCCCTCAGGCCGGGAGGGCGCGTGGCGATCCTCACGTTCCACTCCGGGGAGGACCGCCGGGTGAAGAAGGCCTTCCAAGCGGGCCACCGCGAGGGTATCTACGCGGATGTCGCCCCGGACCCCATCCGCCCCTCGCCCCAGGAACGCCACCAGAACCCCCGGTCCACATCCGCGAAGCTCAGGTGGGCGATCAAGTCCCACTGACCTCCGGACCCGCTTTCCGTTTATTAGTCGGCGATCCTTGTCGGGTCCTTCAGATGGTTGGTTTCGTTCCGAGGGTCATGATTCCTGCTTCGAAAAGGGGTGCCAGTAAGTCCTCCTCTTCAGGACGCTCCCCGGGCAGCATTGCCAAGATTCGAGCCTGGCCGGGCGTAACCGCGTGGATGCGCGTCTCGCCGTCGCGGAGGTGCAGCACCGCCTTGCAGGGTTCCTCCGGCACCACGTAGGACAGGTCCTCCAGTTCCGTGATGCCGCAGGCGAGCTGTTCCAGGATCGCGGCGGGATCGTGGCGGAAGGTGGCGAGGCGGGCGTCGGGATGGAGGCTGAGGCCAGGCGGCGGCGGAGCGGGGACGCGGGTAGCCGCCCCTTCGGTGAGCTGGGCGGCGATGCCGAAGTAGGTGATGAGGTCCACGGCCACGGAACCCATGGCGGGGGCCTCCCGCTCCTCGAACAGCGCGAGGACGAAGGAGGTCTGCAGGTCCGCGGGGGCTTGGCCGGGGCGGGCCTCCTGGTGGTCCGCGAACCGGCGGAACAGTTCAGATGGCTCCAGCTCCAGGGCGCCCTGGACGATCGCGAACCAGGGCACGGCCTTGCCCTCGTTGTAGAAGACGTCGCAGGCCCGGGCGATGCGGCCCGCCTCGCGCATGGCCTCGGGGCCGAAGGTGGGCGAGCCCGTGACCAGGTAGGGGTTCTCCGGCTGGTGCTCCAGGCCGAAGGAGGGGGCCGTGTCGTGGAGCCGGGTGCCCGGGAGCACCGCCAGGGGGAAGATGTCCAGGTGGTTGGGTGCCAGCGACAGGGCGAAGTCCAGGCTGGCCTTGAAGCCGTCCAGGTCGTCGCCGGGGAGGCCGTAGATGAGGTCGAAGCCGTAGGTCGCGCCGGCCCGGTGGAGCAGGAGGATCTTGGCCTCGAAGTCGGCGCGGTCGATGCGCCGGCCGATGTTCCTCAGGACCGCGTCGTGGGCGCTCTGGAGACCGATCTGCAGCGTGCAGCGCACCGACGCGAAGAGGCGGGCCAGTTCGCGGTCGATGAACTCGCTGCGGATCTCGAAGAAGAAGTGGATGGCCGGTGCCGCGCCCGCGATGAGCCGGAGCACGTCCTTGGCCCGGGCGCGGTCGAAGTTGAAGGTGGGGTCCAGCACGAACACCTGGCTGACGCCGCGGGCCTCGAAGAGCTCCAGCTCGGCCTCGATGCGCTCCATGGGGATCCTGCGGATGCCGGCGTCCCCCCGGGACTCGAAGCAGAAGTCGCACTTGAAGGGGCACCCGCGGGAGAGCTCCCAAAGCTGGCCGGGATAGGCGCCCGGGTCCAGGGTGCCGTCCAGCCAGGGGCTGGTGAGGGTGGAAAGGTCCGCCACGGGACCGGGCCGGACCGCGGCCTGCACCGCGCCGGGGGTCTCGCCGCGCGTCAGGCGCTCGAGAGCGGCCACCACCAGTTCCTCGCCTTCCCCGGGCAGGACGAAGTCCATGGCGGGGTGGGCCAGGACCCCGGACAGGTCGGCGGTGGCCTCCGCGCCGCCGGCGAAGACGACGATGTCCGGGGCCCCGGCCTTCAGGGCCGTGGCCAGGCGCAGGGCGAAATCGCGGTTCCACAGGTACATGGACAGCCCGACCCAGCGGGGGTTCTCCGCGAGGATGCGCCGGGCACAGGCGGCGGGGTCCTCCTGCAGGTAGAGGTCCATGACCCGCACCGACAGGCCGGAGCCGAAGGCCCGCTTCAGTGCGGACGCCAGCATGGCGGGACCCAAGGGCACCGCCCGGGGGGAGACTTCCAGGTGAATCGCAGCCAGCACCAGATCCATGTTTCCGGGCCCTTTCCAGCCGCGCACTTCAGATGATAATCGGTCTGATATATTGCCACATGGTCGTTTCCATCCTCATCGGCTTCCTCTTCGGCTACATCGGCTCGATGCCTGTCGCGGGACCCATCGCCCTGCTCGTGCTCCGCCTGGGCCTTGGCCGCGACGCGAGGCTGGCGAAGTACGTGGCCATGGGCGGGGCCCTGGCGGAGTCGTTCTATGCCGCCTTCGCCTTCTGGGGCGTGAGCGAGATCCTGGACCGGCACCCCATGATCCTGCCGTCCACCCGCATCGCGGGGGCGTGCATCTGCATGGGCCTGGGCATCATCCTGCTCCTCCACCGGGCCAAGGCCCCCGTGGAGGACCTCCGCCCCGAGCGCCGGCGTGGCCACAAACGGAGCTTCCTGGGCGGTTTCCTCATCACGGCCCTGAACCCCACGCTCCTGATCACCTGGACCACCGCCCTCGCCACCCTGCATTCCACCGGCCTGGTGACCCTCTCCCTGCACGGCGCCGTCCCCTTCGCGGTGGGTGTCTTCCTGGGCGTGGTGGGCTGGTTCGCGACGCTGCTGGGGATGGTGAAGCGCTTCAAGGAACGCTTCAGCTCCAAGGCCGTGGAAGGCTTCATCCACGTGATGGGAGGTTTTCTGGTTCTGCTCGCCCTATGGCTGGGAGCCCGCGCCCTGATCCACTAGTCTGACAAGCCCGGACAACCGCATGCCCTGCTTTTGCCTTTCCTCAGGCTTCCCGGGATTCCTGCCACTCCGGCTTGCCCCGAAGGAAGATCACCGCCACCGCCAGCAGCAGCGGCACGATGAGGATGCTCCCCTCCGGCCCGGTGGAGCCGCCGCTCAGGAGGGTCCTCCCGACCGGGCCCGTGGTGAGCAGGTGGAAGGGAGGCCGGGTGCCGCTGTTGGCCGTCCCGAAGAGGAAGGTCTGCGCCCAGTTCCAGGAGAGATGGAACCCCAGGGGCCACCACAGGGACCCCGTCCGCCAGAGGGCCACGCAGAAGAGGAGGCCCGCCAGCCCCGCGTTCACCAGCCCCAGGGGCGATTCGCCGGGGTTGTTCAGGTGGCCGTAGCCGAAGAGGAAGGACAGGATGAGCGCGGCGGTCCAGAAGCCCGCGGCCCTGGACTGGGCGCCCCGGCCCAGCCATGTGAGGACGCCGGCGATGCCCCGGGCAAGGGTGAACTGAAGGAAGCCACGCATGAAGTATTCTTCAAGGAAGGCCACCAGCAGGAAGACGACGACGGAGACCANNACCAGGCCCCAGCCCAGGGCCGCCCGGGCTCCCAGGGCGATGGGGCCGAAGGCCAGATGGCCCGTGGCCCAAAGGATGGACACGAGCACGGAGAGGGAGCCGATGCCCAGGGCGGTGCCCTGGAGGAAGTGCCGGACCTTGTGGCGGTCCCCGAAGCCATACTGGCCCAGGGGTCTCCTCTCGATCTTGGACATGACCCAGGAGGCCACCAGGACGACGAAGCCGCTGACGGCCTCAGCCGTCAGCATCATCTTAATGACGTCCTCGGGTCCCTTGGGGGCAGGGGGCATTTGACGGAAGAGCATGATGGTCCTGGCCATGATTCGGACGATGGCCACGAACAGGTAGATGCTCCAGCCCGCGCGCAGGCCATGGGGGCCGAAAAAGAGCCAGCGCAGGCGCGAGGAAAGGGTGTCTTCCATGGTCGGAACCGCCTTGGGAAAGGATTCTATTTATATACTGGATTCAGCCGGCACGGGTTTAATCCGGCCGGCACGGACCCCGGAGGACCTGCCATGGCGACCCTGATGAACCTGCCCCCGTGGCCCCACCGCGTGGACGGGGGCGTCCTCCTCCTGGTGGCGGCGCTCTTCCTGGCCTCGATCCTGGCCCACCGCTACTGGCGGGCGAAGATCCGCCTGGAGGACGAACTGGAGGCCCGGGAGCTGGATCTCCAGCGCGCCTATGACCGCTACCGGGCGGCATTCCGCCTCTTGCCGTCGCCGGCGGCCTTCGCGGACCGGGTCACGGGCCTGGTGATGGAGGCCACCCCCGGATGGACGGGCTCGGGGCTGCCGGAACCCGGGGACGCCCTGTGGGGGGAGGATGCCGCGCTGGAGGCCGCCTGGAGGGCCATCCCGGCCCCGGACGCCGAGCACCGGCCCGCGGATCCCGTGGTGCTCACCGTGGCGGGACGGGCCTTCCGGGCAACCTGCTTTGGGGGCGCCAGCCTCGGGGTGGTCATGCTCGTGCCAACAGAAGGCTGAAAAGCGCCCTTCCCGCGATAAACTGATGTTTTGCGCCACCCGGATGGAGATTGCATGCAACTGAGCCAGTACCGCCAAGTCCGCATCGAGAAGCTGGAGAAGCTCAAGGCCCTCGGGCTGGATGTCTGGCCCCGCAAGGCCGAACGCACCCACGGCATCGTGGAGATCCTGGAGGCCCACGACCGCGAGGACGCCAAGACCCCCAACGAGGAACTCGAGCGCATCAACCAGGTGGTCAGCGTCATGGGGCGGGTCATCGCCATCCGCGAGATGGGCAAGAGCGTCTTCGTCCACATGACCGAGATGGGTTCCAGCCTCCAGGCCTACTTCCGCATGAACGACCTGGCCGAACCGGGCTGGGAAGTGGTCAAGCTGCTGGATCTGGGCGACTTCATCTCCGTCACCGGCCCCCTCATGCGCACCCGCATGGGTGAACTGTCCGTGCGGGCCGAGCGCATCCAGTTCCTCACCAAGGCCCACCTGCCCCTGCCCGAGAAGTGGCACGGCCTCCAGGACAAGGAGCTTCGGTACCGCCAGCGCTACCTCGACCTCGTCTCCAACCCGGAGGTCCTCCACACCTTCCAGGCCCGGTCCCGCATCATCGCCGGGGTGCGGCGCTACATGGAGAACCAGCGCTTCCTGGAGGTCGAGACCCCCATGATGCAGCCCATCCCCGGGGGCGCCACCGCCAGGCCCTTCGTGACGCACCACAACGCCCTGGACATCCCCCTGTACCTTCGCATCGCGCCCGAACTCTACCTCAAGCGCCTGATCGTGGGCGGCTTCGAGCGGGTCTTCGAGGTCAACCGGAATTTCCGGAACGAAGGCGTCTCCATGCGCCACAACCCCGAGTTCACCATGCTGGAGTGCTACGCCGCCGGCGACGACCTCCGGGACGTCATGGTGCTCACGGAGAACATGTTCAAGGAGATCGCCACCCTCATGGGCGGGGTCGAACGGCCCTGGGGCCTCGACGCGGAGGGCAACCCCCAGATCATCAGCTACCAGACGCCCTTCCGGCGCCTGACCCTCAAGGACGCCACGGCCCAGTCCGGGAACATCGATCGCGCGCGCCTGGAGGATCCCGCCGAGATCCTGAAGCTCGCCAAGGAGATCCACGTCGAGGACGCCGAGAAGCAGACGCCGGGCGCGCTGCTGGGGGCCCTCTTCGAGCACCACGCGGAGCACCACCTCATCCAGCCGACCTTCATCACCGAGTACCCGGTGGAGCTGAGCCCCCTCACCAAGAACCTCCCCGGCGACGACGCCTTCGTGGACCGGTTCGAGCTCTTCATCGCGGGCATGGAACTGGCCAACGCCTACTCGGAGCTCAACGATCCCGTCGTCCAGATGGAGCGTTTCCAGGCCCAGCTCCAGGAGCGCGAGGCCGGGAACGACGAGGCCATGCTGCTGGACGAGGACTTCATCGAGGCCCTGGAACACGGATTCCCCCCCTGCGGCGGACTCGGCGTGGGGATGGATCGTATGGTGATGCTGATGACCAACAGCTCATCTATTCGCGATGTCCTGCTTTTCCCGCTTATGCGCCCCATGGTAAAAACCGGCGAAGAAGTCGCCGACTGAATTTTCTTGACAGGCTGCCTGCCCTGGCCGAATGCTTGCTGAACATTCCATGAAGTTCACACGTTCGGAGGGGGAGCATGTCCTCGCCAGCCAAAGCCCGTTCAGCGAAAGCCGTGTCGGTCCTCCTGCTCCTGGGGATGGGGGCCGGCATCGCCCAGACCCCGCCCGTGCCCGTCCCGCCCGTACCGACGCCGCCACCCGGCACCGGCAGCGTGGTGGGGGCCGTCGTCAAGGCCCTGGGCGGCGCCGCCACCCAGTCCGTCAAGGCCGTGGGGAAGGCCCTGGAACCCAAGCCTGACGACGTCAAGAAGGCCGTGGAGAAGATCCTCACGCCCCAGATCTCCGAGTTCGTCCTGGACGGGTTCCCCGTGACCCGGGTGGAACCCGCCGCCGACACGACCCCCGCGGCCTTCAGCGGCAAGGGCTACCTGGTCCTGCCGGCCCCCTTGGGCGGCCTGGAGGTCACCTTCCAGAACCTGACCATCACGGGCAACCAGGCGGCAGGCTCCCTCACGGCGGAGTTCTCCTCCGGCAAGACCGTCGACCACCAGGGCTGGCAGTGGGCGCCCACGTCCGTGAAGATCTCCGACAAGGGCAGCCATCTCCTGGGAACCATGGCCATGGGCCACCTCAAGGTGGTCCTGGACACCGCCACCTTCACCCACACCGGCCTCACGGGCTCCCTGCTCCTGGGCGACATCCCCCTGGCCGAGGGGCCCTTCAAGGCCACCCTCGAAGGGGCCGAGATCCTCTTCTCCGAAGCGGCGCCCAGCCTCAAGGGGAACCTCCGGGTCACCCTGGACGGCGGTTTCCGCAACGGCGACACGGGCGTGCCCGTGGACGTCACCAGCCCGGTGGCCTTCGATCCCGCCCTCCTCTCCGGCACCGGCGTGCTGTGCGACGCCCTGGCGGCGGATCTGCCCGTGGAGGACCAGGGCCTGGTCTTCCGCATGGAGAAGCTCACCTACGCCCTGGAACGCGGCGTGCCCCTGCTCAGGGGCTCCGCGAGGCTGGGCTTCCCCCTGCAGACCTTCTGCATGGCGGCCAGCACGGGCCAGCCCTACCTCTCCAGCCCGAGCTCCGCCACCCTGCGGGGCACGGCCTACGCCCTGGATGTGACCCGTCCCGCCGCGGGCATGATCGCCATCCCGCAACTGGCCGGCCAGGAAGGGATCCGCGGCGCCGCCAACGCGCGCGTCACCACCCCCACCCTGGCGGCCTCGCCCGTGGCGGTGCACCGCACCGAGCCCCGGGGCTTCTCGGGGGCCTTCCCCCTGCCGGCGGCCACCCTCCTGCCCTCGGGCCTCACCACCTACCACCTGAAGGTGGAGGCGGGCACGGCCGTGGTGAAGGAAGGCGCGCTGGACGCCGAGAACACCCGGATCACCGGCAGCGTCTCCTGGGGACCCGGCTGGACCAGCCAGGTGCTTTTCAAGGATGCCGCCGCCGACCTCGAGGACGGCCTCTACCTCACCCGGGCCTACCTCCAGGGCGAAGTGGCCGTGGGCGCCTACGGCGTCCAGACGGGATCCCTCCTCCCCGTGGTCTGCGATTTCTCCACCACCCGGTCCCCCGGGACGACGCCGCCGGCCTGGAAGGGCATCCGCATGCCGGGCTACCTCCTGGCCCTGCCGGAGGAGATCTTCCGCTTCGACGCGGCCTATGACCGCATGCCGGTGTTCGTGCCCGCCAAGGACGGCGCCTTCGAGGCCAACGGCGGCTTCTCGGGCAAGATCGCGGTCAACCTCCCCGGCGAGGTCTTCCTGCACGTCATGCCCCTGAAGATGGACCCCTTCGACCTGGAGTTCGCCGACGGCGTGGTGCTGGACGCCCCCCGGGTCCAGGGGAAGACGACCCTGGACAAGTCACCGGTCCTGCCTGATTTCTTCCTGCCCATCGCCTTCGACCTGGGCCAGAACGGCGCCAGCCGGATCCAGATCAACACCCAGACGCCCCAGGGCGACGTGAACCTCAAGACGGACCTGGTGGGGGTGGACATCGTCCTGGCTTCGGCCATGCTCAACCCCACCAACATCGACCTCTCGGGGCGGTTCGACTTCCACCTGAAGGGCGCCCCGCTGCCTTCGATCACCTTCGACCACATGGTCATGGAGGTCACCGGCGGCGGCATCGAGGGCGTGAAGGCCCCCTATACCTACGCCGTCGTGGGTTCCCTGTGGTCGAACATGCAGGGCCAGCCCCGGGTCAGCCTCTGGGGCTACGGCTTCGGCCTGCAGGAGAACGGCTACGGCACCAAGGATGACGGCCGGTTCTTCGTGGGCTTCGGCGGCGACATGGACATCAACCCGGTGCTGAGCTCGGTGTACAACCGGGTGCTCTTCACCACGGAGAAGGACAATCCCGAGACGGGCACGGTGGAGATCGAGAAGGGCTTCGAGATCCAGCAGAGCCTTCCGGGCATGGGCTCCATGCAGGGCTCGCTCAACTTCAAGGTGGATACCGCCGGCGACGACGTGTCCGACGCCTACTTCCTGGGCACGGGCAAGGTGAAGCTGGACATGGGCGACGCCCCCCTGAACCTCGACGCGGGGTTCCGCTTCGGCCGCAGCTACAAGGACACCGACTCCTTCCCCTACTTCTACCTGCTGGGGCACGCCAACTTCCCCGAGTCCGGCATCGCCGTCGCCCCCGACGTGGAAATCTACGGGCTCTCGGGCGGCCTGACCCAGAACTTCAAGCCCGACGAGATCCGCAACACCGAGACCATCACGGGCACCCCCGACAAGGCGCTGGGCATCGGCATCATGGCCGGCGTCCAGGTGGGGACCTCGGACAACTACACCTTCCACGGCGACCTGGACCTCTACGTGGCCCAGAACCTCACCACGCTCATCCAGGGCCAGGGCTACCTCATGGCCGGGCGCGAGGATACCCCGCCGGACCGGACGGTCACCGCGGACATCTCCTTCACCCGCTCCCCCAACACCTTCCACGCCGTGCTGGACGCGGACCTCACCTTCTACTCGGGACTCCTGCACTTCGTGGGCACGGTGGAGATGAAGTTCGATCCCACCACCAAGTTCCTGCACATCGGCACCCCCCAGTCGCCCCTGACGGCCACGTACATGAACGGCCTGGCCTCGGGAAACGGCTACTTCGACGCGGACTTCACCCCGTCCGGGACGCAGTTCACCGCCGGCGGCGGGTTCTCGCTGGATTCCGGCAACCGGGACTTCGGCATCGTCTGGGGCCGCCTCTACGTCAACGTCTGGGGCGACCTGATCGTGGTCATCGACCCCCTCTGGAACGCCTCCATGGCCGGCACCCTCAACATGCAGGGGGGCGCCGCGTTCGGCATGAAGTTCGAAACCTTCTGGCACACCTACCGGGTGACCATCTTCAGTGGCGACATCGCCGCGAACATGGCCTTCCGGGCCCCGGGGTCACCGACGCTGTCCGGGCATGTGGACGTTTCGTATTCGGTTCTCGGCGGGCTCTTCTCGGGCAGCGCCGGCGTGGACATGGAGTTCTAGCCATGCGGATCTACACTCCCCATCCCATCCTCCGCACCCTCACCGTCAGCGCCCTGGCGTTGGCCGCCGTAGCCTCCCCGCCGGCGAAGATGCCGACCCCCGTGCTTCCCCAACGTCCCGTGATGCCCCGGGGCAATCCCACGGCACTGGCCGCCATCCCCAACCTCGCCTCCCGTGCCGAGCTCCTGGCGCCGGGGAAGACGCAGGGAACCTTCCGGCTCAACGGCGTCGTGCACGCGGACAAGACCGTCATCCTGCGCTGGGCCAACGACCGTGGCGAGATGCCCACCGAGGGTGTCATCGTGTCCCGCCAGCGGGTGGGCGAGACCACATGGAAGGAACTCAACGCCAGGAAGCCGGTGGCCTTCTTCCGCACCGACGGCGTCGAATCCCGCCTCAAGAAACTGCCTCCCGAGAAGCGGGAGGAGCTGACGTCCATGATCTATTCCGACATGCCCCGGGACCCGGGAACGGGACGGCGCATGGCGCTGCCCGCGACGCCGCCCAAGGGCGCCCCGGCCCAGTTCTCCGACATCAGCCTCAAGAAGGTCCCCGACCAGTTCCGCGCCATGCGCAGCGCAGGCCGCCTCTCGGTGGCCGACCTCCAGATGCTCAACAGCAGGGCCGACCTGGACAGCGACGCCGCGGACCTCTACGGCCTCACCTACAAGGATCAGCCCCCTTCGGGCGTCTGGCGCTACAAGATCACCGTCCGCCTTCCCGAAGGCGGCTCGGTGGAGGTGAACTGCGACAAGACCTTCGACCCCTCCCAGCCCACCGTTGTGCCGCCGCCTCCCTCGCTCACCGCGGGCAGTTCCAACGGCGCAGTGCTGCTGAACTGGAAGGCCCCCGAAGGCGACATCGTCGCAGGATACAACGTCTACCGTTCCACGGATCCCAAGGGCACCTACCGGCGCCTGAACCAGGCGCCCGTCAAGCTCGTGGAAATCACCGCCGAGGACCCGGAGCTCACGGCGCGCCGCGCCGCGGCCCGCAGCGTGGTCATCGGGCGTGAAGTCCAGAAGCTCGCCCCCGAACTCCAGACTCCCGCGAGGCTGGCGGAGATCCGGGCCTTGGCCACGGATTCCGTGGCGGCAGCGGGCTCGCTGCCGGCCCTGCCTCCGGCCCAGTCCAAGGCCATCCGCACCGCCGTTGCCGAAGGGCGCCTCCAGGGCGCCGGCCCCGTGAAGACGCTGTCGGTGTACACGGACAGCATCCGCGACGAGGGCAACACCGACCTGGTGAACGAGCATCTGTACTACTACAAAGTCGTGTCGGTGGACATCGCCGGCGGCGAAGGCAACCTGGCCACCGCCGTGCCGGTCGCCGGCATTCCCAAGGACCTCCAGCCGCCCACCGTCCCCGGCCGGCCCGGGCTGGTGGGCGCGGTGGAACCGGGCAACCGGCTCCGGGACGCCCAGAATGCCCGCCTCCGGGATCCCCGGCTCATGGAGCTGAACCAGGCCGTGGCCGCCAAGACCCCCGGCGCCGCCTTCCGGCCCCAGGCCGCGGCCGTCCAGGCGAAGCCCGGTATCGGATTGCAGCCCCAGGCGGCCTCCCTGGCCATCCGTCCTGAAATCGCCGCCCTGTCCCTCACCGATGCGCGGCGCCTGAAACTGAGCCGCGCCGCGGCCACCATGCCGGTGAAGGAGATGGCCGCGCTGGCCGAGTCCTCCGTGCTCCGCTCCCTTCCCGACGGATCGGCCCCCCCGGCCGAGCTGGTGTGGGCCGGCTCGCCGGAAGACGACCTGAAGCTGTACACGGTGTACCGAGCCAGCGGCAAGGGCCCCCTCGCCAAGATCGCCACCACCACCACGCCGTCCTGGCAGGACACGACCCTGGAGGTGGGCAAGGCCTACACCTACGCTGTCACCGCCACGGACCAGCTGGGCAACGAGTCGGCCCAGTCCGCGGGCTTCGTGCTGCAGGTGTGCGACAGCGCCCTCCCCGGCAGGCTCGCCCTCAAGGGCGTCCAGGGCAAGATCTCCACGGGCGTCGCGCCCGCCGGGGCCAGCCACCGCTTCCTTCGCCCGGCGGGGAGGTTCATGGCCACCACCGGCCTGGACCGCATGCGCATGGTGAAGCCCACAGGCAAGCTCACGGCCACGGCCTCGGCGCCCATGGTGGGCTCCTTCTCCGAAGCCAAGGCGGGTTCGGTGCGGGCTCCTTCCGTCACGGCCGCGCGCCTCCAGGGCATGGCCCCGGCCCGCAAGGCCGCGGAGATCGGGTCCGTCAAGGGACTCGAAGTCGCCGCCGCGGACCCGGGCGCCCTCAAGGCCACCACCCACCTGAAGGCTGTCCGCGCTCTGCCGCTGCGGTCCTTCAACCCGATGCTCGCCCTGGCGGTCACCCCCAACGAGATCCACGTCAAGCTCACCTGGGACAAGCCGCTGGAGGGCTACCCGCTGGAATACAGCGTCTTCCAGGCCCCCCAGGACGTGCGGGTGGTTTCCACGCCCCGCAAGCCGGTGCGGTCCCTGACCGCCACCCTGGGCACGGCGACCCTCGTGGGCACCAGCCGCTCCGTCGCAGCGCCCCAGGCCATCAAACCCACCGGGGTCGCGCCGGTGGTCCTCCAGCCCAGGACCAGCGCGCTGGCCTCGGTGACGTCCGCCCAGGGCTCCCAGAGCGCCCAGGCCGCCAACATGATCCACACCACGCCCGAGGCCCATGCCGTGGCCAACCGCCTCACGCTGCCCGCGGGCGCGGTCCTGGCGGAGGCCCGCAAGGACTTCATGGCCGACGTGCAGATCCAGACCGGCCCCGGCAAAGTCTCGCTCATCACCACCACGCCCGTGAAGGAGGAGTCCTTCGTCGTCACCTTCCCGGCGGAGGCCNNTGGAGGCCGCCCAGTACGGCGGGGCCACCTTCTACTTCCAGATCCAGGCCCACACGCGTGAATTCGGGCGCGTGGTGGACGGCCCCGTGAGCGAGATGCTGGAGGTGCGCCTGCCCGACATCGTGGCCCCCCCCATCCCCGACCCCGGGACCCTGGACCTGCACGAAGGGGCCGGCGGCTTCATCGACGCCACCGTCACCTGGACCCAGGCCGCCGCGCCCGACCTGGCCGGCGAATTCGTCGAGCGCCAGCCCATGGCCTACAAGATCGTGGACGG
>DBME01000046.1 GCA_002298155.1 Holophagaceae bacterium UBA706
TCTCGCGGAGGATCGCGGAGAGAAGATCTTGTCGAATTGATTTTCTGAATTTCCCGGATGTTGCACTAGGGCAGCATGAGTTCCCTCAGGAATCGCACCGGCGCGCCGCCGTACCCCAGCAGTTCCTCGTGGAAGGCCTTGAGGTCGAAACGGTCCTTGCGCCGGGCCTTCACGTCCTCGCGCAGTTCGCGGATGGCCGAGTAGCCCGCGTAGTAGCTGGACAGCTGCACACTTGAGACCTGGACGCGGTGCCACTTCTCCTTGAACTCCGTCTCCTCCTGGAAGGCCTCCCTCACCAGGAGCTGGCGGGCCTCGGCCTCGGTCATGCCCTGGACGTGCACGCCGTAGTCCAGGATGGTGTTGCACACCACCCTCAGGTTCCACTTGGAATACATGAGCCACATCTCGGGGCTGTTCCCGCCGTAGCCGGATTCCAGCATCATGCGCTCGGCGTACACCGCCCACCCTTCCGCCATGGCCCCGTTCACGAAGACCGCCT
Source organism: Holophagaceae bacterium UBA706 (assembly GCA_002298155.1). Classification (GTDB taxonomy): domain Bacteria; phylum Acidobacteriota; class Holophagae; order Holophagales; family Holophagaceae; genus Mesoterricola. The sequence goes on from DBME01000046.1 coordinate 500, forward strand.
TCACGAGGCTGGGGGACTTGTTGGCGTGGAGGAACTGGACGTAGTGGCCGGGAATCGCCTCATGGATGTTGAGGACCTGGAGGGTGTAGTCGTTGTATTCCCGCAGGAAGCTCTCCTTCTGCTCCGGTGTGCCCTCGATGGGATCGACGTTGTAGAAGCCCTTGGCGGAAGGGTTGTAGGGGCCGGGGCCGTCGAAGGAGGCGCCGCCGATGCCGCGGCTGTAGGCGGGAGTCTCGCGCACCTCCAGGGGCCGGGTGGGGTCGAGTTCCACGAGGTTGTGCTCCGTCACCCAGCGCTCCAGGATGGGCAGCTGGCGCCGGATCTCGGTCATGAACTGGTCCGCGGCCACGTGCTTGGCGGAGAGCTTGCCGATCATCCGTCCGATGCGCTCCAGGCGGTCCGCGGGAGCGGGCTCCGCGCCGAAGTAGGCGGGCCAGAGCTGGGTGGCCAGCTCATCCATCTTCACCAGGAGCTTCTCCTTGTCCACCAGAGCCCGGCGGTAGAGCTGCTCGCCGTTGCAGTCCCCCTGGATCGCATAGGTGAACTGCTGCTCGTAGAGCTCCTTGCCCACCCGGAAGGGCCGTGCGCCCCCGGTCTTGAGCCGGCTCTCCAGGCCCTGGAGGAAGGCGCGGTAGCCGGCGATGGCCCTCTGGGCCTGCAGGGCGGCGGCGAGCAGGGCCTTCTTCTCCACCGGGGACAGCTTGGACCCCTCAACCTTCTGGATGAAGTCGGGCCCGAAGACGCCCTCCGCGCCCCGGCTCTGGGCGATGGCCATGGCGGTGTGCTCCAGGGTCGGCTTGCCCAGGGAGGCCTTGGCGGCGGCGTAATAGGCGGGGACGCCCTTCAGCCGTTTCGCCACCGTGCGCAGGCGCGTTTCCAGCGGCGCGTATTCCGTGGACAGGAGCAGGTCGAAGCCGCCCGCGACGTTGTACTGGGTGGGGTTCCATTCGAAGGACCGGAACGTGGTGAGCGCCCAGCGGTTGCCTTCAAGCTCGTTGCGGATCAGGGCCAGGTCGATGCGGTCCTGGGCCGAAAGGGAAGGTACGTCCACGGCCTTGAGCTGGCGGAGCCAGCGGTCGCAGAACGCCAGGTCCGCCTTCCGCGCCACGGCATCCGGCGCCGGTAGGCGATCGGCGTAGCGGTAGTTGCCCATGGCCACCGCCATGTCGGGGTTCTGCCGCCAGTAGGCGTCCAGGAAGGCGGTCTTGAAGGCCTCCACGGGGGAGGCGGCCACGGCTGCGGTCCCGGGGGTGGCGCCGGCGAGCTGGGGCGCGGCGCAAAGGCAAAGCGCGAGGAGGGGAAGGACGAGGCAGGGGCGGGCGGACATGGGGACTCCCGGGGGGAAGCATCGCGGGGGGTGGGCGCGTCGGCGGCGCCTGATTCGCATCTTCCGAAGAAGGGCCAGGATACAACGGGACGAAAACCGGGCGCATCCCGATTCACCCCACCTTCCACCCCGCCCCCGGTGAAGGCCACCAACGACCCGCACAAGGACATACCGGAAGTGCACGCCTTCGCCCTCATCATGCACGGCCTGGGACCTCAGTTCCTGTGGTCCCAGGCCCCCTGGTTCACACTGCACCTGCTGAAGCTGGTGGTGGCCTTCGCCAACTTCTGGATCATCTGCTTCCCCCGCTCCTTCCTGGATACGCCCGGTACCCACCCCGGGCTGGACCGCACCCGCGAAATGGAACAGGCGAACCTCGACCTCGTTGACGTGAACCAGCAGAAGAACCAGTTCCTGGGGATCGTGGCCCACGGGTGGCGAGAAATCCACCGGTCTCGGCCTGTCCATCGTCAAGCACCTGGCCGAGGCCATGGGCGGCCGGATCACGGTGGAAAGCGAACCGGGCGCAGGTGCCCGGTTCATCCTGGAACTGCCTTAAGGAAATCCTGATCGTGCAGGAACGAGGTCAGGGAGCCACCAAGGTGGCCACGGGTGCAGATTCCAACCGCCCTGCCGTCGTTCCCAGGAGGACGCGGTCACCGCTGCGGAAGAACGTGCATCCTTCGGCGGGAAGAGCCGTGGAGCCCACGGCCCTTGAGGTATTGGTGGTGACGTCCCAAATCTCCACAAGGCCGGAGGGGTTTCCTCCGACGATCATGAGATGCGTGCTGTCCAGCCATAGAACTTGATGCTGGTACCGGACCAGGAGCATGTGACCGACGATCCGGGAAACGCCCGTTGACGGATCGAATACCTCAACCTGGTCGGATTGCCCGTAATCATCACCGGTCTCCCCCCCCAGGATCAGGATCCTTCCATCCGACATTTCCGCCATCGCATGGAGGTACCGGGGCCGGCACATATGTCCGATCTCCTGGCTGGAACCGCTGGCAGGGTCGACCAGCCAAACCCTGTCTGGAAGATCGGGATCGCCGGGCAGGTGCGCCCCATAGTTTTGCCCTCCTGAACGAAGGAATTTGCCGGAGGCAAGCGGAATGGACGTAGGATCCGCACTCTCAAGACCGGGAATCGGGTCACCCAAGGTCCCCGCCACTGGGTCCACGATCCGTCCGGACTGGCCAAGAATGAAGCATCGTCCGTCCTCAAGCACAAAGGAGTCTTTCAAGTTGATTGCTTCCGTCAACGTCGTTTCACCGAGGCTGACGCCCTGCTCAACATCGAAAAACTCCATACGGGTCACATAGGACCATCCATTGATCTCATCCCCCCCAACGATGAAAATCAGATTGCCCACACCATTGAAGGCGCGTCCCCCGAAATGGTGGAAACGGGTTTGGCCCAACGTTGACACGATGCCTGTGGCGGGATCCACCCTCAGCACATCCCGGCTTCCTTTGCCACCAAAGAGGATGAGAGTTCCATCCGGACGCATCAACCAGCCCCCCATAGCCGCTTGGGGCAGGCCATCGGCCAGTGGCGTGAACGGCCCCGCTCCGCGTACGGGCAACCGGACTTTCTGGAAGGGATTGGGTATCGATCTGGGAACAGCCAGGTTCGGACCGACGTCGAATGTTTCGATGAAGGAAGCCGCGGGCGGCGAATAAAGTCCTTCGGGTGTCACCGTCCCACCCCCCTGCCCATAGGTGGACCAGTTCCAAGTCAGGTTCGGGAAATCAAGCCGGGTATAGCCGAGCATGACCGGTTGCCCCGCAATGGCGAAGGGCGGCGTGATGATGGCAGGACTTATCGTGAGATCGATCGGCGTGTACAGGTAGGGATACTGGACCGAAGAGGCCCGGATCCGGACGGAACGGAGGACGTTGTCAGTGGGAGCCGTCAAAACCCCGCCGGGATCAAGAAATCCGGGCGGAAGGCTGCTTTGGGAATCCGGTGCGACGGAAAAGACCACAGCTGGGTTGGTGCTGTTGAGCGTGGTTGCCCGCAACTGGATCGAGCCGCCGGAGGTGACCTGGAGGTCGGCAGGCATGTCCGAGTACACCATTGGCCTTGGCTCTGTCATGACGTGCACGACGATGGCGCCCTTCAGTTCGGGGTTGATGACGCTCTGGACCCCGATGCGGAAATCCCCCGTTTTTTCCTGGGAAGTCATCCAGGCACATGTCCGGCCGGTATAGGGCGACCCACCCGAGAGCTGACCCTCGCTCGCGGTCCAGACGTAGGAATCATTAGGAATTCCGATGGTCCTCACGTTCAGATCAGCGTAATGCCACGGATCCGCAAACATCTCCGAAGGATCGAGGATCAGGGATTGCGGGTTGATGATCACCTGGAAGGTTGCCGAGGACGCCTGATCGTACGTGCTGCGGGCGGTCACGGTATAGGTTCCGGGGCGATTGGGTGGAACGAATTCGGCAGTATTGCCCCTGACGATTTCCAGGGTTCCTTCGCTCGAGGACCAGTCCACGCTTCCTTGGGCCCGACCCATTCGGACGCTGAGAAAGACCCTGGCTGGTGCATCACGGTTCAAAGGGCCCGCCTGGTCAAAGACAAGGGTCAACGGCACCACATGGATGACCATGGTGTAGGAATGGGTATCCCCTTCCTGCGTGGCCGTGACAGTGATGTCTCCGCGCTCGGCGGGAGCGGTGAACTCCACCATCGCGCCCGTTGTCGAGCCGAGGGTTCCAGCCGTCGTGGTCCAATGGACGACTGGCGGATTGTCCACGACCTTCGGCAGAACAGCATGCAAGTGGGTCACCTGCCGGGGTACCAGATCCGGCAGATCCATCGACAGGATCAGTTCCTGGAACTGGGGTACGTTGGAGGATCCGCCACCACCTCCGCAGGCGTTGGCGAGGAGCAGGAAAAGTCCGGCCACACAGGTGGCAAGAAGGCGGCGAAACGAAGATTGATTCGGCATGAAACCAGTGTGACGGTGGCGGCTCCATGGCACAACCGGGTCGGATCCGGGCGCCCTGGACTCAATTTCATGTCGTCCTTCGACCGCTTCAACGCCCCGCTGGCGACGAAAGACGGGCCAGCAGGGCCGTTGCCCTCGGATGCCCCAAGGCCCGGGCCTGGAACAGCCACTTCTTCGCGGAGGGGATATCCACCTGCGCGCCGTGGCCCGAAAGGAGGATCTCCGCCAGGCGGACCATGGCATCGCGGTGCCCTCCTTGTGCGGCGCGCTCCAGCCAGTGCCGCGCCGAGGGCGGATCGCAGGGCAGTTCAGAATCGCCGGTGGCATAGGCTTCCGCCAGGCGGAAGCAGGCCTCGGGTTCTCCGGCTTCGGCAGCGGCCACCAGGTTCCGGGTGCCCCGCCGGTAGCTGGAGCCGCGCCCGTGGGTTGTCCAGAAATGCCACGCGCCCGGCGCAAGGGCCAGGATCGCCAGGGGCAGGAGCACCCATCCGTTCCCGCCCCCCAGCGGCGAAAAGAAGGCCTGCACCGCCGCCAGCCCCAGCACGATGAACCCCACGGCAGCCAGCGCCACCAGCCCCATGGCGCGCACCAGGTTCCTGCCTACCCGCGGGTCTCGGAACCCCGTGGCCAGCCTGCGCATCCAGGCCGGGACATCCTCCGCCTCGCCGTCCAGCACGTCCACGGTCCGGCCCCGCCAGGTGTTCCGCCCCCGCAGCCAGTCAAGGAAGGCCCAGGCCATGCCCCAGGCGGCAAGGGGCCCCATGAGAGGCCAGGCCAGCCAGGCCGGGTCGAAGCCGCGATCGTTGAGGCGGTGGTCCGCATCGGCCCCGGCCACCACCGCCGCGAGCCAAACGGCCAATCCCAGCCAGGGATGGCCTGTGGATGCCAGCCCCAGGGGGGTCAGGAACCCGAAGAGCACCAGGGGGATCAGCACCGGCAGGAGCCAGCCCTCGGCGGACGCGAAGCTCTTGCGGGAACTGCGCAGCAGGTCCATCAGGCCGTGGTACATGCGCAGGTTCAGCATGGGGCTGCCCTGGGCCACCCGGTTCACGAAACCGGCGTGCTTCACGCGGCCCGCGAGCATCACGTCGTCGATGGCCTCCAGGGGCGCCCCGGCATGGCCGCCCACGGCGTCGTAGGCGCGCCGCGTCACGAGGGTGAAACCGCCGGCACCGCAGTAGGTCCGGTGCCGCGGATTCGGCACCTGGTGGGGCGGCATGAGGATGAACCCGAAGGGCCACAGCATGAGCGCGAAGAGCCGCTCCGCCAGCCCCACCCCGTCCACCCGGAACGTGAGGGCGAGGATGTCCGCGGGATGAGTGTCCAGGTACGCGAAGGTCCGGGCCAGCAGGTCGGGGGAGGCCTTGACGTNNGACGTTGGCGTCCACGAAGAGGAGCCACTGCGCCCCCAGCGCCGCCTCCCGCTGGACGGCCAGATGGAGGGCGTGGTTCTTGCCCAGCCAGCCCGGGGGCAGGACGTCGTTGCGCACCACCTCCAGGCGCCCCGGGTGGGCCCGGGCCAGGGCCGCGAGAATGGCCGGGGTGGCATCCGTGGAGCCGTCGTCCACCGCCACGATCGAAAGTCCTGGAAAATCCTGGGCAAGCCAGGATTCCACCGCCGGCCCCACCTCCCGGGCCTCGTTCCGCGCCGGGATGCAGAGGCACACGGACTCCGTCCGGGCCGCCCCGCCCGCCCCGGGCAGCGTCTCGAGCCTGCCGAGGTGGTAGCGCATGCGGGCCAAGGCGGCCACCACGGCGGCGCCGGAAACCAGGGCTGCACATTCCCCGAAGGACGGGAACAAGGGACCTCCACGTGGGACAAGCCTACTGCAAACACTGGTCCGGCAGCCTCTTCCAGGTTTTCATCAAGGAAACGGGCAAGCATCGGCCCCGGCCGGCATCCAATCCTCCATAGCCACGAGGCCCCCATGCCCACCAAGCGCGTCATCTCCCAGGTTCCAGGCCTTCCCACCCAGGACGGCAACCGGGTCCACCTCACCCGCCTCGTGCCCGGACGAAGCCAGCGGGGGTCGGACGCTTTCCGGGCCCTGGATCCCTTCCTGCTCATGGACCATTTCGGCCCGATGACCCTCCCCCCCGGTACGGACGCGGGCTTCCCGCCCCATCCCCACCGGGGGTTCCAGACCCTCACCTACCTGATCCAGGGGGCCTTCCGCCACCGCGACAGTACCGGCGGCTCCGGGCTCCTCCGGCCCGGCGGGGCGCAGCTCATGAACGCCGGCGCGGGCATCGTCCACGAGGAGATGCCGGTGCCCGAGCACCTCGAGACCGGCGGCGCGATCGAGGGCGTGCAGCTGTGGATCAACCTGCCCGCGGCCCACAAGGGCTCCGCCCCCGGCTATACCGACCTCCAGCCGGAGAGCATGCCCTGGCGGGCCCTGCCCGGCGGGCGGATCCGGGTGCTGGCCGGGGAGATCGCCGGCGTCACCGGACCGGCCGTGACCCCGGCCCCCATCGCCTATGCCCATGTGGAACTGGAAAAAGGGGGACGTTTCGAACAGGCCATCCCCGCGGGCTGGACCGCGGCCGTGGTTCCCCTGGAGGGCACCCTGCGCGTCCAGGGCGAGGAGGTCGCCGCCGATACGGTGGCCCTGCTCGGCGAAGGCGATGGGGTGGCCGTGGAGGCCGCCGCCCCGGTCAGCTTCATGTTCCTGGCGGGGCGGCCCATCGGCGAACCCATTGCCCATTACGGGCCTTTCGTCATGAACACTCCGGGGGAAATCGAGCAGGCGATTTCGGACTATCAGGCGGGCCGCATGGGACGGCTGGACTGACCCCACGCGAAGGGCCGCCCGGGCCTGCTACCGTGGGAACTGCCCTTCTCGCACGGCAGCTCCGCGCGGGTCCCCTTCCCCAGTGAGCGCCCCTTGACCAGCACCGCCAAAATCCACGTCGTGGCCGCCGTCATCGCGCGGGAGGGCCGGTATCTGCTCTGCCGCCGCCCCGCCCACAAGCNNTGGGAATTCCCCGGCGGCAAGCTGGAGCCGGGCGAGACCGCCCAGGACGCGGCCCGCAGGGAATTGGCGGAGGAACTGGGCGTGGAGGTGCGCGCCTGCGGCGAGGAGCTCCTCGCCCTCGCGGATCCAGGTTCCCCCTTCGTCATCGCGTTCCACCCGGTGGAGA
>DBME01000428.1 GCA_002298155.1 Holophagaceae bacterium UBA706
CTCGCGGCCGGCCTCCTCCAGGTAGCGCAGGCCCTCGAGCCCCAGGCCCTGGAAGGCGTAGGGGGAGGTGCGGGGCTTGAAGGCGCCGCCCCGCAGGATGGTCGCGCCCGCGGCCCGCACCATGCGCGCCCCTTCCAGGATCTGTTCCCGGCTCTCCACCGCGCAGGGGCCGGCGATGAGCACGAAGCCGCCGTTGCCGATGGCGATGTCGCCCACCTTGACGGCCCTGCGGCCCGGGGCGGGCGGCGCCGGGTCGGGGACGGCCTGGCAGGACACCACCGGGGCGGGCGCCGGGGCCGGCTCAGGCTGGGGCGGGTGCTCCCCGGCGCGGGTGCGGTGGGGGTAGCTCCCCATGACCCGCAGGTGGTTGCAGGAACCCCGCAGCCGGGCGATGGCCTGGTTCAGGGGCGGGGCGTCCTGGTGCCCCTCCACGTCCAGGAAGAAGAGGTATTCCCAGGGCGTGGCCGGCAGGGGCCGGCTCTCGATGCGCGTGAGGTTCGCCCCCGCTTCCGCGAAGATCCCCAGGGCCTTGGCCAGGGTGCCCTCGTGGTGGTTCAGGCGGAACACGAGGGACGTCTTGCTGGGGATGCGGGGATCCGGAGGCTCGGGAGCCCGGGCCAGGAGGAGGAAGCGCGTCTCGTTCCGCTCCTGGTCGGCGATGCGGGTGGCGAGGATGTCCAGGCCCCGCGCGCGGGCGGCCTCCTCGGAGCAGATGGCGGCCACCTCCAGCCCCGGCTCGGCCAGGAGCGATTCGGCGGCGCCCGCGGTGTCGAACCAGGGCTGGCGGATGACGCCGTCCATGCTCCGGAGCCAGCCCTCGCACTGCACCAGGGCCGCCGGATGGCTGCGCACCTCGCGGATGCCCTCCAGGGTGGCGCCGGGGCGCACCGCGACCACGTGGTCCACCTCCCACACCTCCTCGTCCACGATGTGCAGGAGGCTGTCGCACAGCAGGCGGTTCACGTCGGCGATGGCCCCGCCGATGCTGTTCTCGATGGGCAGGAAGGCATAGTCCAGGGCGCCGCCCTGCAGGGCCTCCACCACGTCCTGGAACAGGGGGTGCCCCTGGAGCTCGCAGGCCTGGGTGGAGCGGGTGGCCATGAGGTGGGCCGCGGCCAGGGCGCTGTAGGAGCCCTCCACGCCCTGGTAGCCCACCCGCGCGCTGCGGGCCCGGGCCGGGTTGGCCTCGATCAGGGGCTCCTGCAGGCGCCGGGAATGGGTGAGGATCTCCTTGAGGATCCGGCGGGCGAAGGGGGTGGAGAGGCCGAGGGCCTCCGCGTCCCGGAGCCAGCCGGCCAGGACGCCGCGCTCCCGCTCGTTGTCCAGGATGGAACGCCCGCCGTCCTCCGCCTTGGCTCCGGCCACGATCTTCACCGCCTCGAAGCGCCGGGCCAGGAGGCGGATGAGTTCGCGGTCGGTTTCGTCGATTTCACGGCGGGCGGCGCCGAGGGCTTCCAGGTTCGGGTCCATGGTGTTCTCCAGGGGGTTGGCCGCGATTCCTGGAGAGCAAAGGGAAAACCCGTCCACCAGGAATGGCGGACGGGTTGAAGGGGGTTCGGGAGCTTCAGATGATGTAAGGGCTCCGCGCCTCGACCGGTCCACCGCACCCGCCGTAATAATAACGGCGGGCGGCGAGGGTAAACGTGAAGGTCGAAGTGGGGGAGGTCATGATCCTGCTCGTGATGGAGGATTGGATCATGGATGGGTCCCCTTTGCCAAGACTCAATACGGACCCTCGCCCGCCGGGCTCAGCTGGCCCGAGGGGAGCAGGCGTTCGACCTTCACCATGCCGGGCGGCCGGGGACGCCAGCCCTGGAGCCCGCTGATGCGGAGGAGAACCTCCTCCTCCCGCAGCTCCGCCTGGTAGGTGACGAGGCGGAAGTCCCCGTTGCGGTACCCGAACCCGTCCCCGGCATCGTGGTAGAGGCGGCCCGTGGCCAGGCCGCCGGGACCGGGGGCCACCACGAGGGAGGTGGCCCCTTCCGGCGCCTCGCCGGTGTGCAGCACCTCGGGCCCCAGGGGGAGGATGGCGCCGCCCCGCACGTAGAGGCAGGCCTGGAAGGGATCCCGGCGGTCCCCCTCCACCAGGAAGAGGGGGAGCCAAGTCCCCTTGGGCCGGGGCCCCTGGCGCCCCCCGCGGGGCACGACGAGGAGATCTCCGCCCACCATGAAGCTGCGCTCCTCGGTGCGCAGCGCGGGGTCCGCGGGGTCGGCCAGGAAGAGCGGCCGCATCACCGGCAGGCCCGTGGAGGCGGCCTCCTGGAAGCAGGTGTAGAGGTAGGGCAGGAGCCGGTAGCGGCGCAGGAGGGCGATGCGCGCGGTGCGCTCCACGGCGGGGCCGAAGGCCCAGGGCTCCTTCTTGCGGGTGCCCTTGTCGGAGTGGCCCCGGCAGAAGGGGTAGAACACGCCGGTGGCCATCCACCGCGCCCACAGGGAAGGCGTGGGATCCCCCACGAAGCCCCCCACGTCGGGCCCGCTGAAGGGCTGGCCCGACAGCCCGAGGGTGAGGCTCATGGGCGTGGCCAGCCTGAAGTCGCCGTGGGTGGAGTAGTTGTCGCCGGTCCAGGTGGCGGCGTAGCGCTGGCCCCCCAGGAAATTCGCGCGGGTGAGGATGAAGGGGCGCCGGTCGGGCCGCGCCGCGAGCATCCCGTCGCGGGTGGCGCGCACCATCAGCATGCCGTAGAGGTTGTGGTACTGCAGGTGCTGCCCCGGCTGCAGCCCGCCGCCCCCGGCGTGGTGCACCGTCTCGGGCATGGTGAGGTCGGGGCCGTCGAAGATGGACGGCTCGTTCATGTCGTTCCACAGGCCCGCCACGCCCTGGTCCAGGAGGAGGGGCTGCAGCCCCGCCCACCAGGCCCGCACCCGGGGCGAGGTGAAGTCGGGGAAGACGCAGGAGCTGGCCCAGACCTTTCCCTTGAAGACATGCCCCTCGCGGGTGGACACCCACACCCGGGAACGGGTGCCCGAGTCGTAGACGGAATAGCCTGGGTCCACGCGCACCCCCGGGTTGACGGTGGCCACGAGGCGGAACCCCTGCCGTAGGAGGTCCGCGGCCAGGCCGGGCGGGTCCGGAAAGGTCTGGGGGTTGAAGGTGAACACCCGGAAGCCGTCCATGAAGTCGATGTCCAGCCAGATGGCGTCGCAGGGGATGCCGCGCTCCCGGAACTCCCGGGCGACGTCCCGCACGCGGGTTGCGGGCACGTAGGTGTAGCGGCTCTGGTGGTAGCCCAGGGCCCACAGGGGAGGCAGCTCCATGCGGCCCGTGAGGTCGCCCAGGGTGCGCAGCACCGCCGAGGGCGAGGTCCCCCGGATGACGATCACGGGGATGCCGGGCCCCTGGGTGGTGCACCGGATCTCGTCGCCGCACACCAGCACCGCCTTCCAGCAGGTGTCGAAGATGACGCCGAAGGCGCTCCCGTCGGGGCGCACGGCCAGGACCCAGGGGTGGCTCTGGTAGAGGCGCCGCCCTCCGTCCCAGCTGTAGCCCGGGTAGCCGGAGTTCCAGAGGATGACCGTCGTGCCGTTGCGGCGCAGGGGCCCCACCACCTCGCCAGTGCCGTAGAGGTCCGTGCCCGGTTCCACGGGGACCGCGGCGCAGAAGCGGCCCTTCTCGATGCTGAAGCGGGGCCAGGGGGCCCAGTCCGCCGGCAGGGGCCCCGTCAGCACCGGGGGCCTGACGAGGGACGGGGATGGCGGAAGCTCCTCCGGGTCCAGCCCCTCCGGCAGGAACAGCGCCGCGTCCCGCGCGACCGCCCCGTGGGGGCCCAGGGGGAGCTCGCCGTGGGTCTTGAAGTGGGCCAGCAGGATATCGATGAGGATGGGGAAGCGGCGGCGAGCTTTCACGGGACCCCCGTTCTCCCGCGNNCATGGGTGGGGACAGGTGGCACTTGGTTCCGTCCGCACCTATCCTGGTCCATGGCCACCTCCTTCCAGCTCCTGCGCGCGACCTTCCGGCTCCGGCTCGCCGGCTTCCTCCGCATTCCTCTCCTCGCCTCCGTCCGTCCCTCCATCGTGGAACTGGACGACGCGCGCTGCGTGGTGCGGGTCCCCCTGCGCCGGTGGACGCGGAACCACCTGGGATCCATGTACTTCGGCGCCCTGGCCATCGGGGCGGACTGCGCCGGCGGGCTGCTGGCCGCCGAGCTCATCCGCCGCCGGGGCGGCGGCGTGGGGCTCGTCTTCAAGGCCTTCCGGGCGGACTTCCTGAAGCGGCCGGAGGACGACGTCCTCTTCATCTGCGAGGAGGGCGCCCGCATCGCCCGGATGGTGGAGAAGGCCGCCACCTCCGGCGAGCGCCACACGGAGCCCGTGCACGTGCGCGCGGCTGTCCGAAACGCGGAAGGCGCCCTGGAAACGGTGGCCGAATTCGTCCTGGAACTCTCGCTGAAGAAATCGACCCGCGCCGTCCTCTGAACCTATATTGGGGGGTTCTTTGGGAGGTGCTGGATGCGCACGGGCACCTGGGTCCTACGCGAACCCTTGACGATCCTCGATTCGACCGACGATCCCTACCTGGAATCGGCACGGGGCCAGCTGGGGAGCCACGAGCTCCACCTCCAGTACGCCCCCGCGCCCGAGGCCCGGGATTTCCGGATCTTCCTTGACGGGCAGCTCGTCTACGAGCTCGGCCTGCCCACCGCGGGAGCCCCGTGGTTCAAGCTCTGCCGCGAACTGGGCTATGAGCCGGAAGCCCACTGGGACCTGGATCCCGCCCTGATCCTGTTCCGCCAGGCGGTGCCGGCGCTGGCCCGGAACCTGAAGGAGAATCCGCTGCCCTTCAACGGCCTGGGCATACCCGACGGGGTGACCTGCCTGGCGACCGTTCAGGCTGCCTGGGAGCGGGGCGTGGATGGGCTCTTCGAACGCATGCGGGGCGAGCCGGGCGGCCGGCAGGTCGCCGCCTGTTTCGCCGGCCTGCCGCTGCGGGCCGTGGTCTTCCACGACGATCCCTCCAAACGGGAGGATTTCGTGGGGCATGGCGTGGATGATCCGCTCCTGGGCGTCTACCTGCACCTGGGCGCCTCCCGCAGCCGGCGGGTGACCCTGTCCCGGGCGACCCTGGTGGGCACGGGCGGCCTCCGGTGGAGTCCCTGGGAGCTGGGCGGGGAGTGGCTGGAGGATGGCCGCGAGTTCCGCGCCACCCTGCGGCCCGAGGCCTTCCTGTGGGCGGCTGGGATGGCCCAGACCGGGTTGGAGTCCTTCCGGCCGGCCTTCCAGGACGCGCTGGCTTCGCTGATGAAGGTGGTGGATCCGGTGGTGGAATCGTACCGCGCCACCTATCCCACGGGCGTCGTCTGGCACCGGGATCCCTATGCCCGGTACCTGAACCACATGATCGTGGACGTGCGCATCGAGGAGGGCAGGGCGCTGCTGATCCTGGATGACGGGACGGATGTGGCCGTGGCGGGGCTGAAGAGCGGGTCGGTTTGTGTGCCGTGAATCTTGGTCTTTGTGGCATTGGACCGTGATGGTCCACTCAGGCTGGGAATCGTAGACAGGGCCAGGCTTTTCCTCGGAGATCCTCGGTAACCCCG
>DBME01000375.1 GCA_002298155.1 Holophagaceae bacterium UBA706
GGTGGCGCGGCCCCCGCGGTGCCGGCCGATGCGGCCCTCGCCCTGCCCGCCGCCCAGACGTTTGAAAACCTCTTCATGGCCCCCAACAACGTCACGGGCACCACCCGTGCCCAGGGCAACGCCCTCTTCGGCACCGGCAACGTGGTCGCCCGCGCTGAATTCGGCTACAAGGGCCCCTACCTGGNNCCCTACCTGGGCGACGAGGTCACCCACAAGACGGATCCCTGGGGCCATCCCTACCTGATCTTCGGCTACAACCAGGACGGCCACAACGCCGACGGCCCCATCTGGGTGGTCTCGGCCGGCGAAGCCGGCACCATCCTCCGGCTCAACACCCGGCAAGTCGGGGGCCAGGCCGTGAGCACCTGGACGGTCAATGCGGCCACGGCGTCCAACATCGCCGTGCGCGTGCACTAGGACAACACCACCGTCGCGGAGGAGGACCCATGTCCAGGAACGGAACGAGGGGCTTCACCCTGGTGGAAGCCGCGGTGGCCATCGGTGTCGTGGCCATCCTCGCGGGCATCATCGTCCCGCTGGTCCTNNGCCAAGAACGCCCGCGCCCGGAACGACATGCAGATCATCGCGGCGGCCATCGCCAGCCAGTTGAAGGACACCGGCTGCCGGCCCCGGGCCGCCGGCGGTCCAGGGGGCTGCTCCGGGGTCTCGGCCCCGGGGGAGGCGCCCTACATCTGGCACTCCGCCGGCCAGGCGCCCCTGATGGTGGGGCCCAATCCCGGCGTCCCCGCGCCGGCCGCCCCGCCGGCCCGGCTCATCCTCCGGCCCCTCCAGACCTTCGAGAACCTCTTTATGGCCCCCAACAACGTCACGGGCACCACGCGGGCGCAGGGGAACGCGCTCTTCGGGGTGGGGGCGCCCGGGCCCCGGTCGGAGTTCGGCTACAAGGGTCCCTACATGGGCGACGAGATCGCCCACAAGACCGACCCCTGGGGCCGGGCCTACCTGATTCTCGGTTACAACGCCCAGGGGCACCGGACCGATGGGCCCATCTGGATCGTCTCCGCGGGAGAGAGCGGCCGGATCCTCCGGGCGAACGTGACCAACGCCGGCGGGCAGGCTGTGAGCACCTGGGCCACGAACCCCGCCACCGCCTCCAACCTCGCCATTCGAGTCCACTGAGCAGGCCCACCATGGCCGATCTCCTTCCAAGCGAGCGTAGTGCCGCGCGAAAGCTCCTCGGCACGCGCCTCATGGAGCGGGGCCTCCTCACCTCCCGCCAACTGGAGATGGCACTGCAGGAGCAGAAGCGCACCGGGGCCCTGCTGGGCGGAATCCTGGTGCGCCTGGCCTTCGTGACGCCCCGGGCCCTCGCCGAAGTCCTGGCGGAGCAGGGGGGCGTGCCCTTCGTCGACCTCCCGGCGACCACGCCGGAGCCCGCCGCCCTGGCCCTGGTGCCCGAGGCCATGGCGCGCCGGCTCAACCTCCTGCCCCTGGCGTGCCGGGGCAGGGAGCTGCGGGTGGCCATGGCCAACATCTTCGATCTGGATGCCCTGGCCGAACTGGAGACCCGCACGGGACTCCGGGCCAGCGTGGCCTGCGCCACGGAGGAGGATCTCCACGCCGGCATCGCCGAGGCCTACGGCGACGGTGCCTCCATGGAGGAGGTCATCGAAGGGGCCATCCGCACCGCGGAGGGCGCCCGGTCGGGACTGGAGACCGAACCGCCCATCGCGAGCCTCGTGGAGCGCCTGCTGCTCAAGGCGGTGCGGGACCGCGCCACCGACCTCCACATCCAGCCCGGCGAGACGACGGTGCTGACCCGGTTCCGCGTGGACGGCGCGCTGGTGCAGGGCCCCAGCCTGCCCAAGGCCCTGCAGTCCGCGGTGGTGGCCCGCCTCAAGGTCATGGCCGACGCTGACATCGCCGAGGCCCGGCGCCCCCAGGACGGCAAGTTCCGGCTGCCCCAGGGCCGGCGGGCCTTCGACGTGCGGGCCAGCTTCCTCCCGGCCCGCCACGGGGAGAAGGTGGTCCTGCGTTTCCTGGACAAGACGCACCTCGTGCGGGGCATCGACGAGCTGGGCATGCCGCCCCGGGTGCAGGCGCGGTTCTCGGCGATGCTGGAGCGGCCCCACGGCATCATCCTCGTCACGGGCCCCACCGGCTCGGGCAAGACGACCACCCTCTATTCCGCCATCGCCCGGCTCAACACCGCCGACCGCTGCATCGTCACGGTGGAGGACCCGGTGGAGTACGAACTGCCGCTGATCACCCAGGTGTCCGTGAACCCCAAGGCCGGGCTCACCTTCGCCACGGGCCTGCGCTCCATCCTGCGCCAGGATCCCGACGTGATCCTGGTGGGCGAGATCCGCGACGCGGAGACCGCCACCATCACCCTCCGGGCCGCCATGACCGGGCACCTGGTGCTGTCCACGCTCCACACCAACGACCCCGTGGGCGCCCTGCCGCGCCTGCGGGAGCTGGGCGTCTCGGCCCAGGAACTGGCCACCGCCCTCCTGGGCGTCCATGCCCAGCGCCTGGTGCGGCTGAACTGCCGCGCCTGCGCCCGCCCCTGCCCCCCGGGGGACATGGCCGACGGTCCGGAATCCGGTGTCTGGATGAAGGGCGCGGGCTGCGAGGCCTGCGCCTTCACCGGCGTCAAGGGCCGCCGCGCCATCCACGACCTGCTGCCGGTCACCCGCGAGGTGCGCGACGCCATCGCCGCCGGAGCGCCCTACGCCGACGTGGAGACGCTGGCGCGCCTGCAGGGCAAGGACAGCCTGCGGGGCCACGCCCTCGCCCTGGCCCGCGCGGGGCTCATCTCCCCCGATGAAGCGCAGCGCGTGACCGTGGAGGAGGGCTAGGATGCCGGCCTACGCCTATTCCGCCCGCACCGGCAAGGGCCGGTCCGTCAAGGGCATGCGGGTCGTGGCCACGGAAGGCGAGCTGGCCGCGTCGCTGGCGGCGGAAGGCCTCTTCCTGGTGCGGTCGGAACGCTTCGCCCCCCGGGCCTCCAAGGCCCGGATCCGCTTCGCGCCCCGTGACCTGGCGGTCTTCCTCCTGCACGTGGCCACGTACCTGGAGGCCGGTCTCTCCTTGCTGGCCGCGCTGCAGGACTACAAGGACCCCGACAGCCCCGCCCTGGAGGCGGCGGTGGCGGACCTGACGGCGCGCCTCTCCGAGGGCACGAGCCTTTCGGAGGCCATGGAGGCCCATCCCGCCCTCTTCCGCCCCGTGCACGTCGCCATGGTGCGCGCGGGGGAAGCCACGGGCCGCCTCGACCAGGCCATCCGCGCCCTGCTCCGCCTCGTGGAATGGGAGAACGGCTTCCGGGCCCAGGTGCGCAAGGC
Organism: Holophagaceae bacterium UBA706; assembly: GCA_002298155.1. Classification (GTDB taxonomy): domain Bacteria; phylum Acidobacteriota; class Holophagae; order Holophagales; family Holophagaceae; genus Mesoterricola. The sequence goes on from DBME01000375.1 coordinate 3,309, forward strand.
CGGCACCTACCCCCTGGTCCTCCTCTCCGTGCTGGCCCTGGTGATGCTTCTGGTCTGCACCTACAGCCTTCCCCCCATCCTGGAGCTGCTGGTGGAGCTGCGCATCCCGCTGCCCCTGGTGACGCGGGTGTTCCTCGCCATCGGGGGCTTCCTGTCGAGCTACGGCTGGATGATGGTGGCCGGGGCCGTGGCGATCCGCCTCGCCGCCAAGCTGGCGCTGCGGAGCCCCAGGGTGCGCCTCGCCTGGGACCGGCTCCTGCTGGACCTGCCCGTGGCGGGGCGCCTCGCGCTGCGCATGGCCATGGCCCGGTTCGCGCACTTCTGCGCCGCCCAGTACCGGGCCGGCATCCCCCTCGTCCAGGCCCTGCGCAACAGCGAGGACGTCACCGGCAACGAGCGGGTGCGAAGGGCCATCCTCGAACTGCGCATGGGCGTCGAACAGGGCTGGGGCTTGGCGGTCATGGCCACCCAGGTGGGCCTGTTCCCCCAGATGATCATCCGCATGTTCGTCATCGGCGAGGAGACCGGGAAGCTGGACGAGGCCCTGGACAAGGCCGCCTTGTTCTACGACGCGGAGGTGGAGGAGGGGGTCCGGCTCTTCTTCCAGGTGCTCGACCCCGCCCTCAAGGTCGTCCTGGGCGCGCTGCTGGTCTTCGTGGGGACGGCGGTGCTGCTGCCGCTCTATCAGCTCATCGGAGGCATCAATGCGTAGGCGGGGCTTCACGCTCGTGGAAGCCGCGGTGGCCATCGCGGTCATGGCCATCCTGGCGGGGGCCATGGCCCCCCTGGCCCGGCGGACCCTGGAACGGCGGCGTGAGGCTGCCACCCGCCGGAGCCTCAGGCTGGCCTTCGAGGCGCTGTTCGCNNTGCCCAACCTCCGCGCGGACTGCGGGTTCACCCCGGCACGGTCCGCCCGGGCTCTGCCCTTCCTGGTGCGGCGCCCCCAGGAGTTCGCCCCCTCCGGCGCCGGAGACGCCTCCTTCCGGTGGGGCTGGAACGGACCCTACTGGAACGGCCCCACCCGGGAGGACGTCCCCGTGGACGCCTGGGGCAATCCGATCCAGCTCGTGGTGGACCATGGCGCCGTGCAGGTCGTGAGCACGGGCCCGGACCGGGGCCGGTCCGACGAGGACCTCCGCTACCCGCAGGTGCCCGTGCCCCTGGCCAGCCTCGATGCCTGCGTCATCCTCCAGGTCACCCTCACCCGGCCGGACATGGACGCGCGGGTGCGGGTGCGCTTCCCCCGGGAAGGCGCCGGGCATCAGCTCCAGCAGACCACCGCGCAGCAGGTGCTGCGCCGGGAGGGCCTCCAGAGCTTCACCTTCTACCTCCCCGCGGGGGGCATGGAGCTGGTGGCCGAGCACGCCGATCCCAAGGCCTACCCGGCGCCGCCGCCCATCCATCTGGACCTGCTTCCGGGTGAGATCCGGGAAGTGAGGATGGTCCTGTGAACGCCGGCCGCGTGTGCACGCTCCTGATCCAGGACTCCGGGGCCCGGCTCCTGGATGGCGCCGGCAAGCTCCTGGGGCCCCTGCCGCGGGATCCCGATGAACGGGCCGGGTCCCTGCGCGCCCTGCTGGGCCGGGGGGGGCGGGTGCAGCTGGTGCTGGCGGGCACCTCCGCGCACAGGACGGTGCCCGCCCTGGCGTCGAAGGAACGCCGGGACGTGGCCCGGCGCCTGGCGCGGGAAGCGGGGCTGCCCCTGGGGCAGGAGGTGGGCCAGGCGCTGGACGCCGACC
>DBME01000469.1 GCA_002298155.1 Holophagaceae bacterium UBA706
TTCACCTTGAACTCGGCGATGACGGCGCCGTCCTTGAGGGCCTGGCCGTCGTAGGGGCGCAGCTCGACCACGTCGCCGGTGTCCATGCGGGAGACGTCCAGCTCGATGGGCAGGGCCCCGGAGTCCTCCATGGTGTTGTAGAAGATGGGAGCGATCTTGGCGCCCAGGCACACGCCGCCGAAGCGCTTGTTGGGCACGAAGGGCACGTCCTCGCCGGTCCACCACAGCACGGAGTTGGTGGCGGACTTGCGGCTGGAGCCGGTGCCCACCACGTCGCCCACGTAGGCCACCGGGTGGCCCTTGCCCGTGAGGCGCTGGAGCAGCTGGATGGGGCCGACCTTGCCGGGCTCGTCGGGGACGATGCCGGGGCGGGCGTTCTTGAGCATGGCCAGGGCGTGGAGCGGGATGTCGGGGCGGCTCCAGGCGTCCGGGGCCGGGGAGAGGTCGTCGGTGTTGGTTTCGCCCGTCACCTTGAAGATGGTGACGGTGAGGCTGCGGGGCACTTCCGGCCGCGAGGTGAACCATTCGGCCGCGGCCCAGGAGGCCAGGACGGCCTTGGCGTTGGCGCTGCCCGCGTCGGCCTTGGCCTTGACCTCGTCGAAGGCGTCGAAGACCAGGAGGGTCTTCTTCAGGCCCTCGGCCGCGATGGCGCCCACGGCGGGTTCGTCCAGGAGGGCGATGAGGGGCTTGATGTTGAAGCCTCCCAGCATGGTGGCCAGGAGCTCGGTGGCCTTGCCGCGGCTCACCAGCGGCGAGGTCTCCTCGCCCCAGGCCACCCGGGCCAGGAAGTCCGCCTTGATGCGGGCCGCATCGTCCACGCCCGCGGGGACCCGGTGGGTGAGGAGTTCCACCAGGAGCGTCTCCTCGCCCGCGGGGGGCTGCTTGAGCAGGCCCACCAGTTCGAGCGTCTGTTCGGGGCTCAGGGGAAGGGGGGGAATGCCGAGGGCGGCGCGTTCGGTTACATGGTGGCGGTAGGCGGCGAGCATGGGACCTCCGGATTCAAAGATAACGCCCCCCGGGGGGCCCGGGGCGCGATTTCCGACCTGGGCGCTCCGCATTCCGGTCGGTAGATGAATAATTAAATCATCGCGGGAGTTTCGGGCTTGCCCGAAAAGGAAACCGGCGGCCCCCAGGGGGAGCCGCCGGCGCAGAGGGTCGAGGAGCTTCTAGAAGGACCACCGGGCCTGGAGGGCCCAGATATCGATGGCGTTCTTGTAGGTCCCCGCAAGGTCGCCCTTGATGAAGTCGGAGGACAGGGGATTCGTGCCGCCCTTGAGATTGACGGTGGAGTCCTTGACCATGATGTGGGTCAGGCCGAGGTCGATTCCGAAGCCCTTCACGAACTGGTAGCTCAAGCCTGCGGAAATCCAGGTCCGGTCCGCGTCGGGAATGCGGGGCGTGCGGTAGGCGTCTTCCACGGCGCCCTTGTCGAGCGCCAGACCGACACGATAGGTCCACGCTCCCCCAGGCTTGCAGGTGGCGCCCACGGAGACGAAGGTGGTGTCCTTCCAATTCTCGTTGGTGACATTGTCGGCCTGCTTTGCGGGGTCGCTGAATTTCAACCGCAGTTCCTTGAACTGCGACCAGGTGGTGCGCTCGAATTCGGCCGACAGCGTGAAGGTGCTGGACACGTCGTAGGATGCGCCGAGGGAGATGCAAGCGGGGAGCTTGAGGTCGGCGGTGACAGGGCCGTTCGCCGTGCCGGTGGCGAGGTTCGCGCTGAGGATGTTCAGCGCGGGGCTGCCAGGGTTCACCTGGGAGAGCGCGTGCATACCGAGGGCCACCGTGGAGGGGATCGTGAAGGTCACGTCGCCTTTGACGTTTTCGGACATCGCGGACTGGTACCCCAGGCCGACGCGGAAGGTGCTGGAGGGCTCGTAGAGAAGACCAGCCTTGAAGCCATAGGCCCAGGAGTCACCCTTGACGAAGACAAGGCCGTCCGCGGAGCCGGGCGTCACGATCTCGGTGCCGGGAACCAGGGGGTTCGCATTGGTGAACGTGGGAAATGCGCCGGATGCCTGGATCTGCTTGATCCCCATCCAGGCCTCGTAGCCCAGGTCCACCGCTTGGCTCAGTTCCGCCTTTGCCTGGCGCGCCACGAAGGAAATGCCGCCGGACCACTGCGAATTGAACCGGTAGGCCAGGGTCGGGGCGATGTCCACGGTCTCGAGGTGGGAACGGATGGCGTGGTACCGCCCGATCCAGGTGGGATCGTACTGCGTCGTGAGCCCGTAGGGGACGTTCACGGAGATGCCGACCTTGAGGTCCTTGCTGAGGGACCACATGGCGTAGAGGGTGGGTGTCACGGCACTCTGGGCCGCGTTGCCGTGGCTGGACGGGCCGGAGATGGCTTGGTACTCGGGATGCCCCGGGAAGGAGCCGGCTCGGTTCGCCGTGCCATTGCTGAATTCAGCCGAGGGGATGATGTTGGTGAACCCCACTTGGAGCTGGGTTCCGTCAAACCGGGTGAGGGCGGCGGGGTTGAAGAACATGCTGCTGATGTCGGAACCGCCCGCGCTGATGCCGGCGAAGGAGACTCCCTGACCGCTGGCGCCCTGCTCCCGCAGCTGGAATCCCGAGGCGGAGGCCCTGGGTGCGGCTGCAACGATCAGGAGAGCCACTGCTGTGGTGGAAAGCGAAATGCGGAAATGTCTGGTCATGCTTGGGGCTCCTTGTGCCAACGGCGCGGTCTTCGCGCCTTTAGCCGGCCAGGCCGGCAGAATCGTCAACCTTAGCAAAAGGGTGAGGCCCGAAAACGAATTTTCATCATTTTGAACATCAGATTAAATGACCGGGAGTCAGTATCATCAAAGGCGAGGACTTCCATGCAGCGTGCACACCGCCCCGATCAGAAGGAGCTCCGGCGTCGTGCCATCCTGGCCGGCGCGGCGCAGCTGTTCGCGGTGGCGCGGTACCAGGACATCCGCATGGCGGACCTGGCCCACGAGCTGGGGCTGGGCAAGGGCACCCTGTATCTGTACTTTCCCACCAAAGAATCCCTCTTCCTGGCGGTGCTCCAGGCCGAGATGGGAGGCTGGTTCCGGGGAGCCTCGCAGCGGCTGGAGGAAGCCGCCCCGGGAACGGACCCGGTGGCCCTGGCCGAGGGGCTGGTGCAGGAGATGCTGGACCGGCCTCTGCTGCCCGGACTCCAGGCCACGGTGCACGGCGTGCTGGAGCAGAATGTCCCCACGGCGGAAACCCTGGCCTTCGCGCGGTTCCTGCAGGACGGGGTGAACCGTGTCGGCCTGAGCCTGGAAAAGGCGGTGCCCGCCCTGGCACCGGGGCAGGGGGCGGTCTTCCTCCTGCGGTTCTACAGCCTGGTCATCGGCACCCAGCTCATGTCGGCCCGGCCTCCCGCGGTGCGCGAGGCCCTGCAGGAGCCGGGGCTCCATGTCTTCGACTTCACCTTCGAGAGTGTCTTCCGGCCGGCGGTCGTGGATCTGATGAACGGAATGCTGCACCGCGAGCCTGTTTTTTCCGCTAGCATGTGAGTATTCCAAACATACGGGTTGATCCTCATCCCCCTTTCGGAGTCCCCATGCGCCTGTGCGCCCTCGTCCCCTGCATGATCCTGGCCGCCGCCCCCGTGGCCGCCCTCGCCCAGGGCAAGCCCGCCCACACCCACGAGGGGTTCTACCTCGCCTTCGGCGCCTCCGGCGCCTCCGGCGACATCAAGCTGGACGCGACCGGCACCGACTTCTCCCACATGACCATCGGGGGCAGCGGCGCCCAGTTCGATTTCCGCATCGGCGGGGCGGTTGCGCCCAACGTCATCCTGTCCTTCGACCTCTCCACGCGGGCCATCAACAGTCCCAGCGTGAACGTGGACGGATATGGCGGGGCCCTCAGCAGCGACTACACGGCCAGCGACACCATCGTGGGCCTGGGCGTCACCTACTACATCATGCCCAGCAACGTCTTCATTAGCGGCACCATCGGCCGGGGCGTCTTCACCATGAAGAACGGCGGCACCTCAACGAACTCCGAGAGCGGCTCCGGCATCATCCTTCGGGCCGGCAAGGAGTGGTGGGTGTCCCGCAACTGGGGCCTGGGCGTCGCGGCCGGCTGGGCCCGCGTGAAGGCCGACGACAAGAGCGAGCCCTTCAACCCGGGCTACCATGCCACCCTCACGACGGACCGCGTCTTCGTGGGCTTCAGCGCGACCTTCAACTGATCACTTCTTCCGCCGCGAGACCCCCTCGACATAGGTCGTGAACGCTTCCGGCTTGTCGGGGGGGGCGATGGCGAAGGAGACCGTGACCACGTCGGCCCCCTGCGGCCGGTAGGTGAGGCGGAAGACGGGGCCCCTTCCGGCCGGGCTCAGGAACTCCACGCCGGCGCCGCCGGGCAGGGCCCTGGCCGCGTAATGGATGACGTGGCCCTCGTTGTCCACATAGAGGGCCTTGAGGCCGCCGTCCTCGGGGAACAGCGTCATGAGGTCCTCGTGGCGGATGGCCGCACGGCCATTCTGGGCCGGGTAGGAGGCCCAGCTGCGCCGTACGAGGGTCCTGCCCTCCAGTTCGAACCGGAAGGAGAACTCGCCGGATCCCTTGCCGGGATCCCCGCTGCCTTCGCCCACCCAGTCGCCCGCCAGGAACCGTACGGCCGCGTAAGGGTCCGATGCCTGGGGCTGGGGAGCCTGGGCGGGTAGGAGGGCGCAGAGGAGAAACAGGAGGAGGGTGCGGAACATTAGGAGCCTTTCCGGGGGCGTGCCCGATGGGTCCATTTTTACGGCAAGGAGGCTTCCCTGGGTCGAAATTCCTCCTCTCCCAGAATCCCCAGGTTCTTTCATCTCCTTCATCCCCCCCATCGCTGGCCCTGCGTAACGGGGAGGAACGGGATGTGGGGGATGAAGGGGATAAAGCGAATAAGTCCAGTGCTGGGTCAGGAGGTCGAGCTTGCCCGCGGCACCACGGCTCCCGCGGATCGGCAAGCCTTCACGCGATGGCGCGTTCACCCATGGCATCCAGGCACAGCGCCGCGGCGCCCAGGATGGCGATCTGGGGCTCCTCGCTCACGTCGATGACCAGGCGCTTGAGGGACTGCTGGTAGGCGAAACCCTTGAGCTCCTCCCGCGCGGCCTTCTCGAACATGGGCCAGGCCTTGGACACCGACCCGCCCAGGATGATGCGCTCGGGGTCGTAGGCGTAGAGCGCAAGACCGAGCACTCTTCCGAAATCACGGCCGAAATCCTGGAAGACGCGCAGGGCGGCCACTTCACCGCGCAGGGCGCGGGCGTGGACGACGGCGCCGTTCTCGCCGCAGTCGCGCAGGAAGAGCTGGCCGCTGGCGTAGTACTCGTAGGTGTGGTCGCGGTAGGGGATGGCGCCGATCTCACCGGCTCCGCAGTTGGCGCCGGAATAGAGGTGCCCGTTGAGGACGAGGCCGGCCCCCAGGCCCGTGCCCACCACCATGCCCAGGACGCTGCGGGCGCCCCGGCCCTTGCCGAAGTGGTACTCGCCCAGGGCGAAGCAGTTGGCATCGTTGTTCACGTGCACGGGGACCTGGAACTGCTCCTCCAGGACCCGGCGCAGGTGGACCTCCTTCCAGGAGGGGATGTTCTCCACGTCATAGACGATGCCCTGGTCCACGTCCACCACGCTGGGAACGCCGATGCCGATGCCGGCGGTCTCCCGGGTGAAGACCTTGGCGATGGTGGCGATGAGTTCCTTGATCACCACGTCCTCGCCGGCGGTGGCCGACGTGGGGCGCGTGACGTGGTCGACGATGAGGCTGCCCTCGACCCGGCCGGCACGCATGTTGGTGCCCCCCAGGTCCACTCCGATGAGAATTCTAGGATCCATCAGACACCTTTAAACTTCTTGGGGCTGCGGCCGCCCCTCCCCGATGGTGGCGTTGGTCACCAGGGGCTTGGCCCAGAGGCCGATGAACAGGAGGTAGGCGAAGGTGGCGATCACGGCCAGCAGGCCGTAGCGGAGCCCGGCGGGCCCGGCGTGATCGGCGATCTTGCCCACGAGGGGGGGCAGGATGGCGCCGCCCAGGATGCCCGTGCAGAGGATCCCGGCGAAGCTGCCGTGGTGCTTGTCCACGGAATTGAGGGCCAGGGCGAAGACCAGGGGCCAGCCCACGGAGCACCAGAAGCCCATCAGGGGCAGGGCTACCAGGGCCGTGCTCCGGCCGCCGAAGAGGGCCGCCAGGAGGGTGACGATGCCGCCGGCCATGAACACCACGAGGATCTTGCGGGAATCGAAGAGCTTGAGCAGGACCAGGCCCACCGCGCAGCCCACCGTCATGGCGCCCCAGAAGCCCGACACCGCCACGCGGTTGGCCAGGTCCGGGTCCACGTTGTGGCAGTTCATGAGGAAGGGCTTGATCTTGGTGGCGATGCCCTGCTCGGTGCCCACGTAGCACACGATGCCCAGGAAGTAGACCCACACGGTGCGGCTGCGCAGGAGCAGCAGGATCGTGGCGATGGAGCCCACCTTCTCGTCCTCGGCCAGGGCCACCTTCGGCATGCGCACCACGGCGATCACCACGACCATCGCCAGGAGGATCGCCGCGAAGACCCAGTAGAGCGCCACCCAGGACATCCCCTCGGGCACCTGCCGCGAAAGCAGACCCACCAGCCCCTCCTGCGTCCCGCCGCGGATGCCGCGGGTGAGCCAGACATAGAGGTGGGGGCTCAGGGTGGATCCCAGCGCGAAGATCATCTGGGACATGTTGCCGAAGAAGGCGTAGTGCTCCTCGCCTCCGGAGACCCGCAGCAGGGGGTTGATGACCACCTGGAGCATGGCGAAGCCCACGCCGATGACGAAGAGCGCGGGGATGGCCACCGCGAAGGAGGGCCGGGCGGCGAAGGCCAGGGCGCCTAGGCCCGAGAGGACGAAGGCCGCGAGGAGGACGGTCTTGGCGGAGAGCTTCTCCACCAGGATGCCCGCCGGGATGGACATCACCGCGTAGGCGATGAAAAGGGCAGATGCCAGGTAGCCCACCTGGGTCTCCGTGAGCCGGAAGGAAGCCTGTACGTCCGTGCCCATGGGATCGATGATGTTCGTCACGAACGAGATCACGACGAAGATCAGCATGATCAGGCCGACCTTGAAATAGCTCCGGTTCATCGATCAACTCCTTCAAGTGCGGGGCGGGACGTTCCAGCCGGTGAGGGTGATGCGGGGCTTGCGCCCCTTGAGGTCGGTCTCATCGAAGGTAACGCGCAGGGTGCGGGTCTCGTGGGGCGGGATGGAGACGTAGTTGTCGTCCCAGATGGCCGTGGGTAGGGCCTCGCCGGCGCCGGGCACCAGGCCCAGCTCCAGGAAGAAGGCGATCCTGTCGCTGGTGTTGGTGAGGGTGACCGTGCCCGCACCCTTGGCGAAGGCGGCCTCGACCTTCACCTGGGCCTGGGGCAGGGTTCCCAGGGCCTTGAAATCGGCGAAGGAGGAATTGGGCGTCACGAACCAGGTGGAGTTGGGGTAGTCCAGGACATCGGGCTTCACCGACAGCCAGTAGAAGTTGTCCGCGATCTGCCGGCCCCCCGCTTTGAGGCGCAGGTCCAGGAACCACACCGGGGTTCCTGGATCGAGGGCCTTGAGGTCGAGGACCTTCAGGGAGGCCCCGGGAGGGCACGAGGCCTTGACGTCCTTCTCGAAGACCAGCTTCGAGGAGGCATCGTAGGCCCTGACCTGGACGGTGACGTCGCCCATGGCGTCCCGGGTGTCGTTCACCACGTGGATGGCTTTGGCGGCGCAGTCGTAGACCGCGGTGCGCGGCTGGCACCCCTTGCGGGCGCCGTAGTAGGCCCCGTTGGGTGTCAGGTAGTAGTCGTAGAGCTGCCAGTAGAGCTTGGGCCAGGAGGCGTTGAGCATCCACTGCACCACGCCCGTGGCATGGTCCTGGTTGACCCCGAAGGCCTCGTACATGGCCCGCATGGTCTCGTAGTTCGCCGCCTGGGCCTTGAAGGCCAGCTCCTCCACGGAAGCGCAGGCGCCGTAGCGGTTGTTGAAGGCGTTCAGGTAGCGGTCCGGAGTGTTGAATTCGTTGCGCCCGCAGTGCCAGTTCCAGGTGGCCTTGTCCATGGGCCAAAGGTCGGCGGCCGGAATCATCTTCCGGAGGCTGGCGATGGGGGGGATCTGGGGGCCTGGGCCGGTTTCCGTGTTGAAACCGTAGGCGCCGCCGTGCTGGGTGTCCTCGAACCAGTAGTTGGGGGTGACGTAGTCGTAGGGGCCCAGCATCTTCACGCCAGTGGGTCCGCTGATGCCGCTGGTGAAGGCCTTGGTGGCGCCCAGGCGGGGCCGGGTGGGATCGAGGGCCTGGAGGTCCGCTTCGTAGCGCTTCTCCGCGTCGGGCCATGGGAGCTTGTCGCTGCCCAACACCCAAACGAAGATGCTGGGGTGGTTGCGCAGCCAGCGCACCTGGTCGCGAAGGTAGGAGGCCAGGAGCTCGATCTCCTGGGGCGACTTGGCGGCGCCGTAGGTTTCGTCCTCCTGGGGCGCGCCCAGGTACTCCTGCCATTCCCACTGGCAGCTGATGCCGACCATGACGAGGATTCCCGTGCGATCGGCGATCTCGTACAGCTTCTGGCTGCTTCCCCAGAAGCCCTCGAGGCGCACCGTATTGAGGTTCATGTTCCTGATGTGCCGGAACTGGGCCTCGAGGTTCCTGCGATCCTCCCTCAGGAAGAGATCGTCCACCCAGCCTCCGCCCCGGATCAGGACCTTGCGCCCGTTGACGGTGTAGGCCCTGGCGCCATGCTCGTCCAGGCTCGAGCCGATCTGGCGGATGCCGAACACGGTCGTGGTGGCGTCGCTGGGGGCGGCGCCTTCCCGGGCGGCGAGCTTGAGGGTGTAGAGGGCCGGCTCGCCCAGGTTGGCGGGCCACCACAGGCGGGGATTCTTCACATGCAGCACGGGGAAGGCCGCGGGCGCGAAGGTCAGGGCCTTGCGCTCACCGGGGTCCAGGGCGTAGGGCAGGGCGAAGCGCAGGGTGCCGATCTCGCCGGAGACGGTGCCCGAGGTCCTGCGGGCTTCATGGTTCACCAGGGTGGCCGTCACGGTCAGGTCCGCGGACTGCAGGGTGCGCAGGTCCACATCCGTGCGCACGAAGACGTCCTCCAGGGACACGGGCCCCGAGCGCCGGAGCTTGACCTCGCGGAAGAGCCCCATGTTGCGGTCCGGCGGGGCGGGGTTCCAGTCCACGAAGCCCATGATGTAGTCGCCCTTGGCCGGGGGCGCCACCTGGATGGCCAGGGCGTTGGCCCCGGCCTTGAGGTCGGCGGTGATGTCCAGGTCGAAGGTGCGGAAGGCGCCGTAGACGGTGTCGCCGCCCGCGATCTTCCGGCCGTTGAGCCAGACGTCGGCGCGGTAGTTGACCCCGTCCAGCTGAAGGCGGGTGTGCTGGCCTTTCTGGGCCGGGGTCACCTGGAATTCCGTGCGGTAGACCCAGGGTTCCTGGAAGGGCGCGGCGGAGATGCCCTCCAGGTTCCTGCCCATGAAGGGGTCCTTGTGGACCCCGTCATCCACCAGGGTTCCCAGGACCGTCGAAGGCACCTTGGCCGGGAACCAGCCCGCGGCCTTGAAGCCCGGCCGGGAGATCCCGGCGGGATCACCGGCCTTGGACGCGGCCTGGAGGGTCCAGCCCCGGTCCAGGACCTGGAGGGCCCCGGGGGACGCCGCCAGGAGGCAGCCGCCGGAAAGTGCGAGGATCAGGAGACCTTTGAGCATGATGCCTCCTCGGGGCTCAGAAGCTGAACCGGATGTCCAGGTTGAGCCACCCGGGGTTGATGCCGCCCTGGCGGACCAGGGGATCCTCCAGGTCCTTGCCCGCGAGTTCCGTCTGCTGGATGACCGCCTCCAGGGCCAGGTTGCGGGTCAGGTTGAAGCCCACGCCCACCCGCAGGCCGAGCTTGAGGCCCTTGGCGTCGCGGATGGGGAAGTGGTGGTCGCGGTCCAGGGGATCCTCGGTGTCCTCGGTTCCGGACTTGGACATGGACCAGGTGTTGAGGCTGGCGCCCAGGATGCCGTAGCCGTGGATCCGGGGCAGGGGCAGGAGGATGTCCCCGTGGAGCTGGGTGAGGAGGAGGGAGGTTTTGAGGCCGTTCCAGTCCTTGCCGGGCATGCTGGCCAGGGCCAGGCCCGCCCGGGCGGGGATGTCCGAGCCGAGGTCGTGGCCGGTGTAGTCGGCCCCGATCTGGAAGGCGAGCGTGTTGTTGGTGGCCTTCTTGAGGCTTTCGAACCCCAGGATGGGGCCGCCTGCGACGCTGAAGCCCGGGGTCTGGGCGGCCAGGGGCAGGACCACGAGGCCGAGGAGGGAGGTGCGGATGAGCTTGTTCACGGGATTCTCCTTCCGGATCGGCATCAGAACTTCAGGCCGACGGCGAACTGGGTGAAGGTCCGTCCGGCGCCCGACACGTAGGAATTGTCGCCCTTGAAGCCCCAGGGCCCGTTGAAGGAAGCCAGGGGACGCCCAGGGATGGGAGCGTTGGCCACGCCATTGCCGTCCGTTCCGATCTCCCCGCCGCTGCCCCAGTCGTAGGCGGCGGTGGTCAGGATGCGGTTGAACAGGTTGTTGATCTGGACGTAGGCGGTGAGCATGAGCTTGCCAGCTAGGGGGAATTCCGCCTGGAGCTTGCAGTCGACGGTGTAGACGTCGGAACCGGCGGTGTAGGCGTTGGGTGAACCGTAGTAGACATTGTACGAGGGCTCGGCGGGAACGGCGTAGGAGCCGGGATTGGGCTGCATGACGGGGTAGTCCACGCCGCCGGAGGGGCGAACGTTAACGGGCCAGGTCCAGTGGGGATTGACCGCCCCGAAAAGGCTGCGCAGGCCATTGGTGTAGTACTTGCCGAGGAGCGATGCGGAGACGTTGCCCTTCCCGATGGGGACGGCATAGGTTAGGTAGGCGGTGAGGACCTGGGCCTTGTTCAGGAGCGCCTTGGTGGGACCCCAGCTCTGGGGGTCGAGCCCCAGGCCCAGCTTGTCGTCACGGTAGTTGTAGTAGTCGGCCCCGTTGTTGGTGAGGCCGTGCTCCACGGAATAGGTGTAGCTGCCGCCGAAGTTCAGGTGGGGCGTGATGTTCTGGTTCCAGGCCAGTTCCACGTCCTGGTAGTCGCGGTCCTCGTCGGAGTTGATGAAGTAGATGGTCTGCTGCCAGTTGAAGGGGGACCCCGTGATGGGGTTCTTGACCAGGGTGAGGTATTTGTCGAGCTTGGCGGGATCGGTCATGCCCGGCACGACGTTGGCTACCCAGTCCTTCTTGTAGATGCGCTTGACGACGCTGATGCGCACGCTGCCCGTGTCGTAGTTGCGCTGGTCGCTGAGGGTGAATTCCAGGGCGTAGGGCACCGACAGCCCATCGGTGTTCATGACCTGGTCCAGGGCCACCACGGCCTGGGGGNNGGGGATGGGGTTGTAGTTGCCCAGGTTCGTGAGGTCGCCGTAGGTGACCCACCGCACGCCGGCGAGGGGATCGGAGGCGGCCTGGGCGGAATCGACGGCGTACTGGTAGTTGCCGGCGTTGGCGGCGTTCCAGGCCGCGCCGTTCCAGGCCCGCACCACCCGGGAGGTCCAGCCGTTGGTGCGGAACCACGAGGCGAAGTCATCGGAGTACTTGCTGGCGAGCTTGGCGGCGGTGAAGGTGTAGATCTCCTTGCCCTTCCCGTCGGGATTGAACTTCAGCTGGAACCGGGGCTCGACGATGCTGTTGTCGGCCCGGACCTGACCGCCGGTGTCCTTGAGCAGGAACCGGTTGTAGCGCAGGCC
>DBME01000163.1:0-561 GCA_002298155.1 Holophagaceae bacterium UBA706
GCGGAACAGGCGGCGGAAGTCGTCCATCTCCGAAATCGCCTGGCCGCCCATGATGGCCGTCAGTTCCTGGTAGACCACGTCGATGAACTGCTGGGCGGGGTTCAGGCCGTTGAGGACCTCGACACCCAGCGCCTTCTCCTTCACCCGCTGCAGGAAGGCCTTGGCCACCAGCACATGGACGTCGGCCTCCAGGAGCGCCATGCGCACTTCGCGCAGCGCCTCCTCGATGTTCTTCTCGGACAGGCGGCTCTGTCCCCGGAGGGACTTCATGGCGCTGCTGAGTTTGTCGGTGAGGGTCTCGAACATGGGTCCTGGCGATAGGCAGAGCCATCCCAGCGTGGGATGAACCCATGATCTTAGCGCCAAAGCGGCTCAGACTCAATGGAAAGGCTGCGCAGACACGATTCATGCCAGAATGTCGACCAGGACGGTCAACATGCCCAATCGCCTTGCGGATGCCACCAGCCCCTACCTCCTCCAGCATGCGGGAAACCCCGTGGACTGGAATCCCTGGGACGAGCAGGCCCTCGCCCGGGCCCGCGCCGAGGACAAGCCCATCTT
>DBME01000163.1:623-1159 GCA_002298155.1 Holophagaceae bacterium UBA706
GGGAGGAGCGCCCGGACCTGGACGACCTCTACATGGGCGCGGTGCAGGCCATCACGGGCCGGGGCGGCTGGCCCATGAGCGTGTGGCTCACGCCGGAGCTCCGGCCCTTCTTCGGGGGCACGTACTTCCCGCCCGAGGCCCGCCACGGCCTGCCGGGATTCCTGCAGCTCCTCCAGGGCATCCGCCGGGCCTGGACGGAGAAGCGCCAGGCGGTGGAGAAGGACGCCGCGGGCCTCCTGGACCTCATGGACCAGGCCGCGCCCGCCGCCTCTGACCTCCCCGGCGAAGCGCCCATCCGGGCCGCCCTGGACCAGCTGGAGCGGTCCTACGATCCCGTGTGGGGCGGTTTCGGCCGCGCCCCCAAGTTCCCCCAGCCGCCCTGCCTGGAGCTGAGCTCCCGCCGCGGTTCCGCGGAGGACCGGGCCCGGGCCCTGCGCACCCTGGACGCCATGTGGGAGGGGGGCATCTACGACCACCTGGGCGGCGGCTTCGCGCGCTACAGCGTCGACCAGCGCTGGCTGGTGCCCCACTTCGAG
>DBME01000163.1:1174-3041 GCA_002298155.1 Holophagaceae bacterium UBA706
CTCTACGACAACGCCCAGCTGGCCGTGTGCTACCTGGAGGCCTACCAGGCCACCGGTGAGCCCCGCTACGCCACCGTGGCCCGGGAGACCCTGGACTACCTGACCCGGGACCTGATGGATCCGCAAGGGGGCTTCCATTCCAGCGAGGACGCCGACAGCGAAGGGGAGGAGGGCAGGTTCTACGTCTTCACCCCCGCCGAGGTGGAGCGGGTCCTGGGCCCCGAGGACGGACCCCGCTTCTGCCGCGCCTTCGGCATCTCGGCGGAGGGGTGCTTCGAGCACGGCACCAGCGTCCTGCACCGGTTCGGCGCCCCCGCGGGTTCCGAGGTGGAGGATGGGCTTCGCTGGAAGCTCAGGGCCCACCGCGACGCCCGGGTCCGGCCCGGCAAGGACGACAAGGTCCTCGCCGCCTGGAACGGCCTCGCCCTGAGCGCCTTCGCCAAGGCCGCCATGATCCTGGACGACCCCGCGCACCTCGCCACCGCCCAGGGCCTGGCGGACTTCCTGCACCGCGAGATGTGGCGGGAGGGCACGCTCCTGCGCAGCTGGCGCCACGGCAAGGCCGGCGGGGCCGGCTTCCTGGAGGACTACGGCGCCGTGGCCTGCGGGCTCCTGGACCTCTATTCCGCCTCGGGCGACGTGCGCCGGCTGCGCTGGGCGGCGGAGCTGGGGGAACGGCTCCTGGAGCGCTTCGAGGATCCCGGCCAGGGCTTCTTCGCGAGCCAGGGCGGGCCCGATCTCCTTGTGCGCCAGAAGCCCGTCCAGGACGGGGCCGTGCCCTCGGGCAACACCCTGGCGGCCAAGGCCCTCCTGATGCTGGAACGGCACCTGGACGTGCCGGCCTTCAGGAGAGCGGCCGAAGGAGCCATCCGCGCCGCGGCACCCCTCATGGAACAGGCGCCCACCGCCTGCGCGGGCATGCTGGCCGCCCTGGACGCGGCCCGGGCCCCCGGGTGGGAGATCGTGGTGGCGGGCGATCCCGGGGATCCCCTGGTGGCCGCCCTGGCTTCCCAGGCCCGCCGCTGGGCCCGGTCCGGGGACCTGGTCTCCCTGGTGGCCGCCGATCCGTCCCTGCCCCTGCACGCGGAGCGGGGCGGCCCCGCCCCGAGGGTGTACCTGTGCCGCGCCGGGACCTGCGAGGCGCCCTTGACGGATCCCGGGCTGCTGAAGGAACGGCTGGCCTGACGCCCCCCCGGTATTTCCGGGGTTCCTCTTGAATAATTTTAGATTTTATTTATATTCAAGCCACCTCACCCGGGTCGATCCTTCCTGGAATCCAACCAGCAAACCCCAGAGCGTGGCGCACCATGACCCAGACCAATTCCCGGCCTGAATGGCTCGAAAAAGCTGGCAAGAAGGAGGGCCGGTACATGCTGGGCCCCCTGCTGGGCCACGGCGGCATGGGGGATGTGTACGAGGCCTGGGACACGGTCCTGAGCCGGGTGGTGGCCCTCAAGATCCTGACCCACGTGGAGCCGGCGGCTATGGTCCGGTTCATGCACGAGGCCCAGCTCCAGGCCCGCATCGAGCATCCCAACATATGTCGTATTTATGATATCGAGGTCCTCAATGGGATCCCCCGCATCGCCATGCAGCTGGTGCGGGGTCCCACGCTGGAGGACGCCTCGCCGGACCTGGACCTGGAGGAGGTGGTCACCCTGGTGGCGATGGTGGCCGAGACGCTCCGGGACGCGCACCAGGCCGGGCTCATCCACCGGGACATCAAGCCCGGCAACATCATCCTCGAGTGGCTGGAGACCGGGGGGTGGAACCCGGTGATCTGCGACTTCGGCCTGGCCCTGGCCGTGGGCGAATCGGGCCTGACCCAGCCCAACGCGCTCACCGGCACCCCGGCCTACATGGCGCC
>DBME01000163.1:3107-3351 GCA_002298155.1 Holophagaceae bacterium UBA706
GGAGATGCTCCGGGTGAAGAAGGAGAAGCGCTTCCCCCGGCCCCGGTCCCTGGAACCCTCCATCCCGGCCGCGCTGGAGGGCATCCTCCTGCGCTGCCTGGCCCCGGACCCCGCGGACCGCTACCCGGGCATGGAGGCCCTGGCCCGGGACCTCTGGGCCTTCCTGGGCAAGACCCAGGCGCCCCCGGACCGCAAAGCGCGCCGGGGGAGGATAGCCGGGGCCGCCGCCGCCGTGCTGGCCCTG
>DBME01000214.1 GCA_002298155.1 Holophagaceae bacterium UBA706
AGGCCACAGCCATAGTAACGCCCGGCGAAATCCAGGAGCTCCCAGAGGCGGGGCGGCAGCAACGGAAAGGGGTCCAGCACCGCATCCACGGGCCGGAGCTTGACCTTGGGCGGGTCCGGGTCGGGCCCCAGCACCACGCCCAGGGCCTTGCCGGACCGCAGGCGCACCTGGACCCGCACGCCCATGGGCAACCCGGCCGGGGCCAGGTAGGTCAGGGGTGGAAGGGGGCGGGCCAGTTCGACGCGGGTGGGGACGAGGGAATCCATGCAGGGGGATGATAGCGCGCCGGACCCCTTCCTAAGGGACGTCCAGGAGTGGTTAACTTCTAGATCCGGAACTCCGGCCGACCGCTCAAAGGAAACGCATGGAAATCAAAGGCCGCATCCTCCTCGCCGACGACGAAGAGATCTTCCTCAAGGGCTTCGCCCAGCTCCTGAGGCTGCACGGCTACGTGGTCGAATGCGCCTCCACGGTGGAGGAGGCCCGGGAGAAGCTGGAGCGGGAGCGGTTCGACGTGCTGGTGTCGGACATCCAGATGCCCGGCGGGCCCGTGCTGGATCTGGTCCGCCAGATCCCCTCCCTCAACGCGGGCCTCCCGGTGGTGCTGATGACGGGGCACCCGTCCATGGACACCGCCCTGGAAGCCATGGGGAACGCGGTCCTCGCCTACCTGGTCAAGCCGGTGCAGACACAGGAGCTCCTCATGCATCTCCAGACCGGGGTGCGCCTGCGGAAGGTGCAGGCCCTTGCGCTGGAATCCTCCGTTCGGCTCCAGACCTGGGCCGACGAGATGCGGGCCATCGAGGCCGACATCCGCTCCGCCCCCGCCTCCATGGGCGTGATGCCCCTGAGCGGACTGGTGGGCCTGGTCCTGGGCAACCTCGCCTCCTCGACCCTCGAACTCAAGCAGCTGCTGGACCTGGCCCTCCAGGCCAACCCCTCCCAGGGCGTTTGCGGCATCCGGGAATGCCCCCGGCTGTCGCTCTTCCAGGAGGCCCTCCGGACCAGCGTGGAGACCCTTGAACATACAAAAGGCTCATTCAAGTCCAAGGAGCTGGGTGATCTCCGCAGGCAGTTGACGGCGCTGCTGGAGGGCTGAGGGAGGGTGATTTGGAAAGAGAGGGCCCCGGGAGGGCCCTGCTTGACTTTTTCCACCCCCTTTCCATAATTGGCCTGTCTAACCCGTCCCATGGGGACAGAAGTCTTGGCGGGCAGGTTTCGGACCTGCAAGTTGAAGGCAAAAACCTGGAGTGGAGTCGTTCCGGACTGCCAGGGCGTGAGAATCGTTTCGTTTCCATGCCGGGGACTCCCCATGACCCTGAAACTCCTGCTCGTCGAATCGTCCGAAGCCCAGGCCCAGAAGGTCCTGCGCTCGCTGCGGGAGGCGTCCCTGGACTTCGCCTGGGAACGGGTGACCTCGGTGGACACCCTCCGCTCCGCCCTCGACCGGGACACCTGGGACCTCGTCCTCTGCGAACATTCCATGCCCGGGCTCACCTACACGGTGGTCCTGGCGCTGCTAAAGGAACTGGCCCCCGCCCTGCCCTGCATCATCATCGCGCCCCACGCCGACGAGGAGATGGTGAGCCGCGCCCTGCGCCTGGGGGCGAAGGATTTCGTCTCCAGCGGACGTCTCGAGCGGCTCCCCGCCGCGGTGCAGCGGGAGCTGAACCCGGCGCCCAGGGCCCCCCGGCTGGCCCCGGGATCCGGAGCCCCCGCCGGAACCGCGGACAACGCGCTCCTGTCCTTGATGGACGAAGCCTACGGACTCCACGAAGTGCTGTTCGACGGCGCCGGCAAGCCGGTGGACTTCCGCTTCCTGCAGGTCAACCCCGCCTACGCGCGGCTCACGGGGCTCGATGGGGACGCCATCATCGGGCACACCGCCCTCGAACTGGCGCCGGGCCTCGACCCGGCCTGGATCCAGCGCTTCGCCAAGGTCGCCCTGTCGGGCGAACCCACGGCGGTGGACGACTACCGCAGCCTGCGGGGCCGGTCCTTCAGCGGCCTGGTCTTCTGCCCGAAACCCGGGCAGTTCGCCGTGCTCTTCAACGACGTCACGGACAGCCTCGCCCTGGAATCCTCCCGCAAGCGCCTCGCCGCCGCGGTGAACCAGGCGGCGGAGGGGATCTTCATCACGGAGCCCGACGGCAGCATCTTCTACGCCAACCCTGCCCTGGAGCGAATCCTCGGCCTCGAGGCCGGGGGGGCCAAGGGCTGCGCCGCCGAGGAGATCCTGCCGGGTCTTCATCGGGAAGCCGCCGGGGAGCCCCACTGGCAGGGCCGCCTGTCCCGCCCGCGCCCCGACGGGAGTTCCCAGATCCTGGAATGCACGCTGTCCCATGTGACGGACCCCGCCGGCGGCGCCACCTCCTGCGTGGTCCTGCTCCATGACGCCACCCACGAGGCGGAGACCGAACGCAGCCTTCGCCAGATGGAGAAGATGAAGGCCCTGGGCGAGGTGGCCGGCGGGGTCTCCCACGACTTCAACAACCTGCTCACGGCCATCCTGAGCGCCACCGAGCTCATCGAATGGCAGCTGGCCGCCGAGAGCCCCATCCGCCTCAAGCTCCAGGTGATCTACCAGGCCATCAAGAGGGCCCGCGAACTGAACCGGCAGATCCTGGCCTTCAGCCGCAACACCGAGGAGAAGTTCGCCCCCTTCGACCTGAGCGTGGTGGTCAAGGAGACCGTCCACCTCGTGCGCACCACCTTCCCCGCGAACGTGGAAGTGCATTCCCAGCTCACCTCCGGCATCTGGACCACGGGCAACGGCAGCCAGATCCACCAGGTGGTCATGAACCTGGCCATCAACGCGCTGCAGGCCATGCTTCCCGGAGGCGGCCTGCTCTACATCTCCCTGGAGGAGCTGGACGGCGCCGCGGTCATCACGGTGCGCGACTCGGGCTGCGGCATGGCGCCCGAGGTCCTGGACCGGGTCTTCGAGCCCTTCTTCACCACCAAGGAGCGCGGCGCCGGCAAGGGCCTGGGCCTTTCCGTGGCCCACGGCATCGTGAACAACCATGCAGGCATCATCACCGCCAAGAGCGAGCCGGGCCGCGGCAGCACCTTCACCGTCACCATGCCCTGCACCCTCCAGGAGGCGCCCATCGACCTGGACGCTCCGCCCGAGGAGCCCAAGGGCACGGAGCGGATCCTCTTCGTGGACGACGAGGAGGTCCTGGCGGCCCTGGGCAAGCAGGGGCTCCAGATGCTGGGCTACCGCGTCATCGCACGCTCCGACAGCGGCGAGGCCCTGGAGGAGCTCACCCACCACCCCCAGGATTTCGACCTGGTGATGACGGACCTGTCCATGCCGGGCATGTCCGGCGTCGAACTCACCCAGGAGGTGAAGAAGATCCGCCCGGACCTGCCGGTGGTGCTCATCACCGGGGCCTTCCAGGATCCCCTCCCCCTGGAGGGCATGGCCACGCCCTTCGCGGACATCCTCCTCAAGCCGGTGACCATCCTGGACATGGCGCGGGCCATCCGCAAGGTCATGAACCTCAAGCCCGTTTCCCGGCCTGCCCCGGNNCCCCGGACCAGACCGTGGACCTTCCCGGCCGGGGCGAGGCCGCGTCGATCATCATGCTGGCGGAGGACAGCCAGACCACCCGCTCCCTCCTGCGCACCTGGCTGGTGAAGGCCGGCTACCAGGTGGAGGAGGCCCGGGACGGCCAGGAGGCCTGGGACGCCATCGAACGCAATCCCGTGCGGTACGCCATGCTTATCACGGACATCGTCATGCCCCGCATGGACGGGCTCCGGCTCACCGCCAAGGTCCGCGCCCTGGACACGGCCGTACCCATCCTCATGCTCTCCTCCTCGGAGGACACCGAGTCGGTTAAGGAGGCCCTCCACCTCCACGTGAACGAATTCCTCACCAAGCCCTTCGAATCCCGCAAGCTCGTCGAGACCGTGGGACGGCTCTGGGCCGACCAGACCTCCCGGGCCAAGGCCCTGCGCAGCCACGAGACGGCCCAGGCGGTCCGCATGGCCCAGCGGGCCATGGAGGCGGTCCCCGAGAAGGACATGCCCATCTACTCCATCTCCGAGGCCCTCACCGACGCGGGCGGGGACGTGTTCAGGGCCTTCCGCAGGGATGACGGCTCGATCTTCTTCGCCATCGCCGACGTCGCCGGCCATTCGGTCATCAGTTCCTACGCCGTGGCCGCCTTTCTGGGCATGCTCACGAACTTCCTTTCCAGCGACGTGGACCTGCGGAGCCTGGCCTTCCGCCTGAACCGAGCCATCCAGGCGGGCCCCTTCTCGGAAGTGCCCATCTGCGGCCTTTTCGGCCACTGGGACCCCAGGACCGGGCGGATCCACCTCCTCAACGCGGGCATCCCCCACGCCCTCTGGCACCGCGCGCAATGGGGCCGGACCGTCCCCATCGCCATCAACGGCACGCCCATGGGCGTGCTGGACGAACCGCTGGTGGAGGAGAAGGTCGTGATGCTGGGCGCCGGGGACCGCCTGCTGCTGGGCAGCGACGGGTTCTTCGACACCGTCTCGGCCGAGAAGACCCCCTTCTGCGACGTGGCCGGGTCCCTTTGGGAAAACCTGCGCGGCACCGATCTTTTCCAGGCCATCAATCTGGTGTCCGAAGCCGCCCGGGCCCACGGAGGGGGCACCTTCGGCGACGACCTGCTCGTGGTGGCCCTGGAACAGCCCGAGCCCGAGGCGGACCCCGAACAGCTCATCCTCACCTTCCCCTCCACCGCCGAGGCCCTGGACAGCGCCTGCGTCAGCCTCGCGGCCTTCCTGGACGCGATGCCGTGGGCCTTCCCCTCGGGAAGCGTCAACCGCTACGACACCCTCCTGGCGGTGCGGGAGGCCCTTTCCAATGCCCTGCTCCACGGCAATGCGACCGGGGAAGCGGCCGTCATCAGCCTCTGGGCCCGCCGGACCCCTGGCCAGGGCCTTCGCATCTCCGTGCTGGACGAGGGCCTGGGCTTCGACCTTTCCACCCACCAGCCCCCTGATACCGAGCAGTCGGAGAGAGGGCGCGGGATCCCCCTGATCCGCCACTTCACCCAGGAGGTTTCCATGGCCGGCGGGGAACTGACGATGGTTTTCAACTAGGCCGTTTTTATAGTGATTGACATGCGGAACCGTTTCTCGATACTAAGCTTGTTAATTTCTGACCCCATGGGGGCCAACGTCTTAACGGGCGGGACTCGGATCCGCAAGTTGAGGGCGCATTCCACGAGATCCTCCAGGATTTCGCGAATGGAGCCCTGATTTCGTTTGCCCGCATAACCTGATCCGGAGGAGCGACATGGCCTCGACCCAATCCGATTCAAGCGTCCTGAGGATCCCCTCCGGCGGCAACCTCGTCGCCAGCACCGTGGAGGAGCGCCGCAAGGCCGCCATGGACGCCCTGGAAGCCCCCTGCACCCAGGCGGTCCTGGACCTCACCGACGCCGAGGTGGTCGACTCCCTGGGGATCACCCTCATCCTGGGGCTGTTCAAGACCTGCCAGAAGCGCAAGGTGGCCTTCAGCGTCGAGGGCGCCAACGCCGACCTGATGCGGGTCTTCAAGCTCTTCAGCCTGCCCAAGCTGTTCCCCATCCGGGAGAAATGACATGGCCAGCCTGGCTGACGAAAGCATCATTGCCGACTTCGTGGCCGAAAGCAGGGAGCACCTCAGCAGCGTCGAACCCGACCTGCTCGCCATGGAAAGCCTCGGCGCCAAGGTCTCCCAGGAGGTCATCAACCGGGTGTTCCGGGCCATCCACAGCCTCAAGGGCGGTGCGGGTTTCTTCGCCTTCGAGGCCCTGAAGAAGCTGAGCCACGCCATGGAGAGCGTTCTGATGCTGGTGCGGGACGGCAAGCTCAGTCCGGCCCCCGACATCATGGACTGCCTGTTCACCGGCGTGGACCGCCTCCGGGCCATGCTCGACGACATCCAGGCCAGCGACAACGTCCCCTTCGCCAAGGAGCTGGCCAACCTGGAAGCCATCCTCTCCGGCAAGGGCGTGAACCTGGGCGAAACGGTGAAGGGCCGGGAGAAGGGTTCCAAGCGGGACTTCGACCTGGACGCCGAAAGCGTCCGGTCCGCCCTGCGCCGGGGCATGAACCTCTACCGGGCCAACGCCTACCTGCACCGCGACATCAAGGACCAGGGCCTGACCCCCCTGGCCTTCCTGAACAACGCCATGTCGGTGGGCGCCTGCCTTGACGCCTTCATCGACATCGACGCCATCGCCGACCTGGAGAACTGCCTCGAGCAGGACCTGGCCGTCACGCTCCTCTTCGCCAGCGTCCTGGAGCCCGACCTCGCGGCCCTGGCCCTGAAGCTTCCCGTGGAGCAGGTCAAGGTCCTGGAGGTCAAGGCCCTCAAGGAGGAGATGAAGGCCAAGGCCAAGGCCGCCAAGGCCGCGGAGAAGGCCGAGCCCAAGGCCGAACCCGGGCCCAGGCAGGAAGCGCCCGCCCCCGTCGCCGAGGAACCTGTGGCCGAGGTGGAACCCGAGGCCGCCGTCGAGGACAAACCCGAGGCCCGGGGCGGTGCCGCCATGAAGGAAGGCGGCAATGAGACCCTCCGCGTGCGGGTGGACCTGCTCACCAACCTGATGAACCTCGCCGGCGAGCTCGTCCTGGGCCGCAACCAGCTGGTGCGGGCCGTGACGGACTACCAGAACGAGATTCCCGGCCTGGGGGCCATCCTCCAGAACGTGAACCAGGTGACCACGGAAATGCAGGAAGGGATCATGCAGACCCGCATGCAGCCCATCGGCACCGTCTTCAACCGGTTCCCCCGCATCATCCGGGACATGAGCCGTCAGCTCTCCAAGCAGATCGAGGTCCAGATCGAGGGCGCCGAGGTGGAGCTGGACAAGTCCATCGTCGAGATGCTGGTGGACCCCCTGACCCACATCATCCGCAACTGCGCCGACCACGCCCTGGAGACGCCCGCCGAACGCAAGAAGGCCGGCAAGAACCCCACCGGGGTCATCCACCTGCACGCCTTCCACGAGGGCGGCCAGATCAACATCGCCGTGAACGACGACGGCCGGGGTATCGACGCCAAGAAGATCCTCGCCAAGGCCTTGGCCAAGGGCCTGGTCACCAAGGCCCAGGCCGCGGAAATGACCGACCGCGAGATCGTCCATCTCGTCTTCGCGCCGGGCTTCTCCACGGCCGAGACCGTCTCCGACATTTCGGGCCGCGGCGTGGGCATGGACGTGGTCCGCACCAACGTCGAGAAGCTGGGCGGCCACGTGGAGCTCGAGACCGAGGTGGGCATGGGCACCACGGTGCGCCTGCGCCTGCCCCTGACCCTGGCCATCATCCCCTCCATGATCGTGGGCGTGGCCGACCATCGCTTCGCCATCCCCCAGGTGAACGTGGTGGAGTTCGTGTGGGTCAAGGCCTCGGAGGTGGCCCAGCGCATCGAGCACGTGCAGGGCGCTCTCGTCCTCAGGCTCCGGGACAAGCTCCTGCCGCTGGTGCGCCTGGCGGACGTTCTGGGCATCCAGCGCCTGTTCCTGGACGCCGCCACCGGGGAGATGCGGCCCGACCGCCGCGCCTCCATCGCGGACCGCCGCGGGGACGCCCCCGAGACGCCCGAGGAAGCCAGCACCCGCGAACGCGACCGCCGCACCGACTGGCGCAGCGACCACAACATCATCGTCCTCCGGGTGGGCAAGAACCACTACGGCGTCATCGTGGACGAGCTCTTCGACATCGAGGAGATCGTCGTCAAGCCGCTGTCCACCTTCATCCAGGGCACCAAGTGCTTCAGCGGCGCCACCATCCTCGGCGATGGCCGCGTGATCATGATCCTGGATGCCGGCGGCCTCTCCACCGCCGCCCAGCTGCACTTCACCGATCTCCAGGCCGAGGAGATCCGCCGCCTGGAGGAGGAGAAGCGCAGCGCCGCCCTCAAGGCCTCCCGGCGCCGTTCCGTCATCCTGTTCGAGGCCGCCAAGGGCGAGCGCTTCGCGGTGCCCCAGGACCACGTCCTGCGGCTGGAGCGCATCCTCAGGAGCCGCATCGAGCTCATCGGGGACCGCGAGTACATCGAGTACCGGGGCGAAGGGCTGCCCCTGGTGCGCCTGGACCGCCATCTGGAAGTGAGGCCCCTGGACAAGGGCCTGGAAGAGCTCTTCCTGGTCATCCCCAAGGTTCCCGGCCAGAATTCCACCGCCCGGCCCCCCGCGGGGATCCTCATTTCGGAGATCCTCGACGCCCTGGACGTGGAGGTGGAACTCAAGGCCGTGGAGTTCACCGGCCCCGGCCTCCTGGGCTCGGCCGTGGTGCAGGACCACCTGACCCTCTTCCTGGACCCGGTCAACCTGCTCAAGGCGGCAGGTCTCATGGGAGGTGACGCCGCATGAGCCAGTTCGCCACCTTCCACGTGGGCGCCCGCCTCTTCGGCCTGGACATCCTGGGCGTGCGGGAGATCATCCGCGTCTTCAACATCACGCCGGTGCCCCGCTCCGAACCCCACATCCGCGGCCTCATCAACCTCCGGGGCCAGATCGTCACCATCCTGGACCTGGCCGTGCGGCTTGGCCAGGAGGGGACTCCCGTCAAGGATTCCAGCCACATCGTCATCCTCAAGCACACCGCCAATGCGTCGGGCGCCCAGGCCCAGGGCCAGGGTGCCTCCCAGGACCTCATGGGTCTCCTGGTGGACGCCATCGGCGACGTGGTGGAGGCCGAAGCCACCCTGGCCGAGGCTCCCCCCGCCAACCTTTCGGACGCCGAGGAACGGTTCCTTTCCGGCGTGCTCAAGACGGAGGCGGGCCTGCTGGTCCTCCTGAACGTCCAGGAACTCCTATCCAGCGGCTGAACCCTTTCCACGCCTACGTCGCGCCTCCCCCAGCCTTTCCTTCCGCACCACACCCACGTCCGGAGATTCACCATGAACTTCCTCGACAACATCAAGATGGGCCCCAAGCTCCTGGCCTCCTTCATCATCACGGCCCTCATCGCCGTCGCCATCGGTACCTTCGGCGCCATCAAAATCAGGACCGGAGATGAGATGGATACGAGGTTGTACGAAAAAATGACGGTTCCACTCAAGGATGTCGCGGACATGATGCAGTACAACCAGCGCCTGCGGGTCAATCTCCGCGACGCCATCATCTCGGGCGACAATGAGCGGTTCTACACCCGCTACAAGGAAATCCTGGCCAAATGCGAGCAGTCCGAGAAGACTTATCAGGATAGCCTCCTTACGGACGCGGGGAAGGCGATCTTCGCGCGGTACAAGGAAGCCCAGAAACGCACCCTGGCAGCCTATGAGACCGTGTTCTCCCTGGCCAAGGCGGGCAAGAAGGACAAGGCAACTGATCTGCTCTATGGCGACGCCTACAAGGCCAGCCAGGAGCTCAATCTGGTCCTGGACGAAGTGGAAAAGTCCAAGCTTGACCTCGCCAAGGTCACCTCCGAAGAGAATACCGCCCGGGCCAACAGCGCCATCCTGGCCATGGAGATCCTCATGGCCATCGGTGCGATCTTCGCCGTGGTGATGGGCTGGGTCATCTCCAGGTCCATCACCCGTCCCCTGGCCAAGGGCGTCGACATGATGAACGAAATGTCCAAGGGCCATCTGGGGACCCGCCTGAAGATGGATCGGGAGGACGAGATCGGCGAACTGGCCAAGGCCATGGATGCCTTCGCCAACGACCTCAAGGGCATGGTCGACGGTCTCCACCAGATCGCCAAGGGCGACCTTACGCGCGAGTGGCAGGCCAGTGATGCGCAGGACGAGATTGCCCCCGCCCTCAAGACCGTGCGGGCCAACCTCCTGGCCCTCGTGGACGACGCGGCCATGTTGAACAAGGCCGCCGTGGACGGCAAGCTCGCCACCCGCGCCGACGCCTCCCGCCACCAGGGCGACTACCGCAAGATCGTCCAGGGCGTCAACGAATGCCTCGATGCCGTCATCGGACCCCTCAACGTCGCCGCCGGCTACGTGGACCGCATCTCCAAGGGTGACATCCCCCCCAAGATCACCGACAAGTACAA
>DBME01000361.1:0-13338 GCA_002298155.1 Holophagaceae bacterium UBA706
TCATAGTGGGCGTGGATGTTGTCCCTGGAGCCCGCCACGTCGTTGGTGCGCCCCAGGTGGCGCAGGCGCGCGAGGGCCGTGGCGGCCCGGGCCACCCACCCCTGGCTGCGCTCGAGGGCCGCGAGGTTGCGCACCGCCAGGCGCACCACGGTCACCGGATCCGGGCTGCTCCAGTAGCCCAGGGCATAGGCCTCGCCCAGGCCCACCTCGCCCCGGAAGGCCCCCAGCTCATAGGCCCGGGGGTCGTGGATGACGACCCGGGCCCGCAGGTCCCCCTCCGGGTCGCCGAGGCGGAGGAAACCTTCGGGCGTCTCCAGCTCCAGGCACCCCGAGGTGAGGCCCGACAAGGACCGGACCAGGAGGTTGCGGGCCAGGCGCCCCTTCAGGCCGGGGGCGAAGGCGCCTTCCCGGGATGGGTGAACACCGGCACGCGTTTGATCCATAGCCATAAGGCCTCCCAGTGGATGGCGGCGATGACCTTGAGGGTCATCCAGGGAAAACGGAACAGCGTCCTCCGGATGGAGGAGGCGGTCCAGGGCTGGCGGACGAGCTGCAGGTCCGCATCGAAGGTGAAGACACCCGCCTCGGTCTCGGCGACCCGGACCCGGAGCGTCCCGCCGGGTTCCGTGAGGGTCCAGCGGTAGCTGCAGTCCATGGAGAGGAAGGGGGAGACGTGGAAGGACTTGGGCACGTCGAACCGGAGGGCGCCATCGCCCGTGGCCGCCGAGGCCGCGTCCATCCAGTACGAGTGGCGTTCCCCGAACGTGTTGTGCACGTCCGCCAGGACGAGGCGGAGCGCGCCGTCCCGGTCATGGCAGTAGAAGTAGGAGACGGGGTTGAAGCAGTAGCCCAGGTAGCGCAGGTGCGTGAGCAGGAAGACGGGGCCGTCCGGCAGGGTGAGGCCGTGGGCGAGGGCGTCCAGGCGCAGGCGATCCCGCAGGGGCAGGGCGGGATCCCCGAGGTGATCCTCCTGTCGGAAGCTGGCCCAGTTGAAGCGCCCGGCACTCACGAGCCTCGAGACCTCGAGATCCTCGGGGATCCGGTCGATGTCCAGGAAGGCCAGGAACAGCGGAAACCGGAAACGGTGCTCCACCGGGCGGAACCGGCGGTGGCTGACGTGGCCGACATAGAGGGCGGTGACGGGGGACACGGGGGCTCGGGCTCAGGATCGAAGGTGCTCGGCCACCTGGTAGCCGGAGACGAGGCCGTCCTCGTGGAAGCCGTAGCCCCAGTAGGCGCCGCAGAAATGGGTGTGCTGGCGGCCGCTGATCTCGGCCCACCGCGCCTGGGCCACCACCGCCGCCGCGTCATAGGCGGGGTGCTCGTAGGCGTGGCGGGACGCGACCGCGGCGGCGTCCACGTGGCCTTCGGGGTGGAGGGTCACGAACCAGTCCCCGGGGGTGCCCAGGGGCTGGAGCCGGTTCATGTGGTAGGTGAGCAGCATGCCGCCATCGGCAGGGCGCGTATTCCAGGAGGCCCAGGCCCTGCGCCGGCGGGGCAGGACCGATGCGTCCCGGTGGAGCCACACGGGATTGGGGCGGTAGCGGAAGGCGCCCAGGATCTCCCGCTCCCGGGGGGTGGCGTCGGCCAGGAGGGGCAGCACCTGGTCCCCGTGGCAGGCGAAGACCACCTCGTCGAAACGCAGGGCCTGGTCCCCGTCGAGCTTGAGGAGGACGCCCGCGGGGTCCCGGGTGACGCTTCGCAGGGTGGCGCCCGTGTGGATCCGGTCGCGGAAAGGCCGGGTGAGCGGGGCCAGGTAGCGGTCGGTGCCGCCGGGGATGGTGCGCCAGGGATGCTNNCGCTGGGTGGTCACGCCGAGCATGCCGTGGTTCCGGAAGAAGGCCAGGAGGGTCGAGGCCGGGAAGGCGCCCATGGCCTCCACGGGCGTGGACCACACGGCCCCCGCCATGGGGTAGAGGTAGTTGTGGCGGAAGGCGGCGCTGAAACCCTCCCGGTCAAGGGCCTCGTCCAAGGTGAGGGTGACCGCCAGGGTTCTCGCGGAGCGGCCCCAGGCGTTGAACCGGGCCACCTCCCCAAGGAACCGCCAGAAGGCGGGCTTCACGGCGTTGCGGCGCTGGGTGAAGAGCCCGTTGAGCCCCCGGCTGCACCAGGCGAAGTCCCGCCCCTGGCACGCGAAGGACATGTCGCTGGGCCCCGTGGCCACGCCCAGTTCCTCCAGGAGCGCCACCAGGTTGGGGTAGTTCTCCCGGTTGTGGACGATGAAGCCCGTGTCCACCCGGGCGCCGGCGGGCGTGGTCACCGTGTGGGTATGGCCGCCGATCCGGACGTCCCGCTCGAAGACCGTCACCTCGTGCCTGCCGCTCAGCCGGTAGGCGCAGGCCAGCCCCGCGATGCCCGAACCGATCACCGCCACCCGGCTCATCGGGCGGCCTCGATGCGGGGCCGGAGGTCCTGGACCAGGCCGGCCCAGCTGAGGAGCTTGAGCCCCAGGTAGGTCAGGTCCAGCTCCCACCAGCGGATGCCCTGGCGGCAGGCGCTCTGGCAGTGGTGGTGGTTGTTGTGCCAGCCCTCGCCCAGGGTGATCAGCGCCAGGAAGGCGTTGTTGCGGCTCTGGTCCGCGGTGGGGAAGCGCCGGGACCCCCAGCGGTGGGCGAGGGAGTTGATCGTGAAGGTGGCGTGGTAGAGGATCACCGTGGAGAAGCAGAAGCCATAGAGCAGGGCGCTCCAGCCGCCCAGCCCCGTCCACGCCCCGAAGAGGAAGACCCCCAGCCCCAGGGCCGCGGGGCACAGCGCGTGGAAACGGTCCAGGAAGCGCAGCTCGGGATACCGCTCCAGGTCCCGGATGTTGCCCGGGTTGAAGCCGTCGAAGGCATCCGAGAGCACCCAGCCCACGTGGGACCACCAGAAGCCCCGCACCACCGGGCTGTGGATGTCCCTGGGGGTGTCCGCGTGGCGGTGGTGGTCGCGGTGGACCGCGGCCCACCACAGCACGCCCTTCTGGGCCGTGGTCTGGGCCAGGAAGGCCAGGAGGAACTGTCCGGCGCGGCTGGTGCGGAAGGCCCGGTGGCTGAAGTACCGGTGGTAGCCGGCGGTGACGCCGAACATCCGGATCCCGTAGAGGGCCAGGCCCAGGGCCCCCAGTTTCCAGGTGAAGGGCGTCCAGAATGCCCCGAGGCATGCCAGGTGCAGCGCCGCGAAGGAGGCGGAGGCCACGGTGATGGGATGCCGCGTGGGGGTCATGGGTGCACCGGGGAAGGGTTCGGAGGAAGCTTGCTCCTCGACCCCTACGGTCCGATGCGGATTCTGGATGTCAGACCATGCGCTGCAGGATCCCCCGCCATCCCGTGAAGAGGATCTCCCCCTCCATGCGGGCCACCAGCCAGCAGTCCTCGTCGGCCAGGGCGCGGGGCGCGTGCCGGGAGCCTTCCACCATGGCCCCCCAATCGCCCGCCTCCAGCTGGCCGGTTTCATCGGCAAGACCGCCCGCCAGGATCACCGCTTCCTCCAGCCCCTGGTGCCGGTGCTCCGGGAAGGCGGCCCCGGCGGCCATGTGCACCAGGTAGAGACCGATGCCCTTGGGCAGCTCGGCCGCCAGGTCCAGGAATCTGAAGCCCGGCGTGAGGGCGCCCCGCCAGCCCTTGGACAGGTCCGAAGGCAGGTACGGGGCCAAGGCCTTCGTGAAGGGCAGGCCGGCCTGGACCGGCGCTTCCTGGGCGATGCGGGCCTGGATGCGGCTGAACAGATCCGCGGGCGGAACCAGGGTCGCCTGGGCGGCCAGGAACCGGCCCCCGGGGGCGCTCAGCTCCGCCACCTGGGCGGCGCAGAGGTCGCACAGGGCCAGGTGGCAGTCCATGAGGGCGCGGGCCGCGGCATCGCCGTCGCCGGCGACATGGTCCAGGAGCCGGGTTTCAGGGGGGTGGAGGCGCGGGTTCATGGATCCCCCAGGAGGCCCTTGAGCTGGCCAAGCGCCAAACGGATTCTGGATTTCAGGGTGCCCACCGGGACGCCCAGGCGCCCCGCGGCCTCCTCATAGGTGTAGCCGCCGAAGTAGGCCAGGACCAGGGGGCGGCGCTGGTCCTCGGGCAGGCCCCTCAGGGCCTTGTGGATCGTCGCGACCACAGCGGGGTCCGGGGTCGAGGTTCCGTCCATGAGGGTCTCCAGTTCAAGCTCGCCTCTATCCTCTACGGGCGAATGCGATCGCCAGATGTCCAGAACCTTGTTGCGGGTGATGGTGAAGATCCAGGCTTCGGGCGTCCCCAGGGCGGGGCGGTACTGCCCGGCCTTCCGCCACACGGCCACGAAGACCTCCTGGACCAGGTCCTCGGCGGGCAGACGGCCACGCCCCATGGCCTGGACGTAAGCCAGAAGGCGACCGGCGTACCGGTCGTAGAGCAGCCGGAAGGCCTCCGGGTCCTGCGTGCCCACCGCCTGGAGCAGCGCTCCGTCCGCGGCATCCGCAGGCAGGGAGCCGTTGGCGACGGGCGATGGGGGCTGGGGGAGGGACTCGGGCATGCCGGGGAGACGTCCTGGGGCGGGGTGGTTGGCTTTCCAAGCCTACACCGGCTGGGGTCTCCCCTGCGCCCATCCCTTGTCCACCGCTCCCGTGTCGTCTGGGCATATGGCGGGTTCCGGGGCGTCAGCGGCACAGCAAGCGCTCGATCGTGGCCTTGCGGTACGCGAAGATCCGCTCCACGTCCCTTCGGACCCACAGAGCCGTGACCAGCCTTCCCAGGAGGCCCCACCCCACCCGGTACCGCACCCGGTCGATGATGCGCGTGCCGCCGTTGGGCAGGTCCAGGAACAGGTGGGTGTGGTGCCAGAGGGCATAGGGCCCCTTGAGCTGGAGGTCGGTGAACTGGTGCCCTTCCTCCCAGGTCTCGATCAGGGTGCGCCAGCGGAGCGTCAATCCGCGGACCCTGATGCGGTAGTCCAGCAGGGCCCCTTCACCCCGGGGCAGGGGTTCCGGCGTGAGGATCCGGAAGTTCAGCCAGGGCGGCGTAAGGCGTTCGAGGTTGGCGGGATCGGAGAAGAACCGGAAGACCGTCTCCCGGGGCAGGGCGACGTCCTGGTGGCTTTCGAAGCGCTCCTCGCGCTTCATGGCAGGTTCGCGGGCCGCCGCTGCGGGTGCCCGGTCGGGAAACGGCAGTCCGGTACCGGCCGCCAGGCTGGTGTTGCTGCAGGTTTTGAAATCCATGGGACGCCCCCTTGCCTACCCATACGGGAAAACAAGGTTGCTGGATGAAGAAAGGAACAGCTTTCAAAGGTGGGCTTGCAGGAACCCATCCGGACCCCCTCGTCCCCGGCGGGGCTCAGGGTGTTCCATCCCGGCCGGCCATTATGCCGTTGGGCAAGCCGGCATCCCAAACCCATGGCCATGGCGACCCAAGGTGGGCAAACTAAAGGGTATTAGCCAACAATGAAATCACGTGGGATCAACGAAGGCCTGGGCCCGCAGTGAATTCAACAACAAGGGGATGGGCCCCTGGAGTACGACCGCCTTCGACCAAGAACATGGCAAATCAGGGGAGACCATGAACTCATCCATTCCTCAGTCCGAAGACCAGGAGCGCACATCGCCAGCCCCCGGGACGGCCGCGGGGGCTCCCATTGACATGAGCCCCTATTCCAACAGTGAACTGCGTGAATTGCTGGCCAACCCGCAGATGTACACCGCCGAGGCGGTCCATCAGGCGGCGAAGGAGCTCTCCTCGAGAAACGGAGTTCCGCGGTACTACACCAGGATCCATTCCCCGCTAACCGACAAACCGATTAAGGTAAACCGGACCTACGACATGGACCTGCACACCAAGATCCTGACCCTCTTCTCGGAGGCGAATCTCAAGCTCTACGCGCTTCTGCTGGCCTCGATGGATGGGACCCGACTGCTCTGGTCGGTATGGGCGCTCATGAGATTCATCAAGTTGAGTCCCGAAGGCTGGGTTTCGAACAATCTGGGGGCCGTGTACGACCGTGCTTTCCCGGTCGCACATAGCCTGTTTGGGCTTCTTTTCTTCCTCACCTTGTTCAACGTCCTCTCGCGTCGAACGGTTAGGCAGCGGTGAACCTGACGATCTGAAGGGCTGCTGCCCGACCCTCCCCCCTCCTTCAGGAGTCCCCATGCTTCGATTTCGATCGGTCGCCCTTGCCGTCTTCGGGGCGTTGACCGTCTTCTGTCATGCGCAGGAAGTGGGGAAAGCTCCTTCTTCCGCGACCTTGGTCAAGATGCTGAGTTTCGAATCCGGTACCCTTCTCGGGCCGGAGGCCTGGGATGGTGGGCCGCAGGAGACCCTTTCCCTGGATGACAAGGTGGTGCATGGGGGGCGATGGTCCGCCAGGCTGGAACGAAACGCGACCAGTCCGGAATCCTTTTCCTCCCTCGCCAAAGTGTTTCACCTGGATTTCGAGGGCCGGGCGATTGAACTCCGCGGCTACATCCGTACGGAGGACGTGAAGGAATTTGTGGGCCTTTGGCTCCGGGAGGATGGTGAGGACGGGAATTCCTTGGCGTTTGAAAATATGCAGGCCAAGGCGATCAAGGGCACCCGTGACTGGGCGGAGTATTCCATCACCTTGCCCCTCCATTCCGAAGCTCGCCAAATCGTCGTGGGTGCCCTCCTCGTCGGCACCGGCAAACTCTGGGTGGATGACCTGCAGGTGCTGGTCGATGGCAAGCCCATCTGGGAGGCTCCGAAGGTGGTGGCTCCCTTGACTCCACTCCATACCGACCATGCATTCGACAAGGGCTCGGGTGTCTCGGTGTCCGGACTCTCCCGGGTCCAGGCTGAAAACCTGGCGACTCTTGGGAGGGTGTGGGGTTTCCTGAAATACCACCATCCCGGGGTGGCCTCCGGTAAGTTCCACTGGGACTATGAGCTGTTTCGCGTGATGCCCGGCGTCATGGCCGCGAAGGACCGCGCCGGAGCGAACCTGGCCATGGAGAATTGGATCAAGGGGCTTGGGGAGGTGGGCGCCTGCGATCCCTGCGCCAGCCTGGATCCGAAGGACCTGCACCTGCAGCCGGACCTCGGGTGGATTAACGATGAGGCGCTCCTGGGTAGCAACCTGAGCCAACGCCTTCGCAGCATCCACAGCAACCGGGTGAAGGGAAAACAGTTCTACGTGTCGTTCATGCGCGGAGTGAATAACCCTTCGTTCAACCATGAAGGTTCGTATCCAGACATACATCTTCCTGACGCGGGATACCAGCTGCTGGGCCTGTACCGCTTCTGGAATATCATCGCGTACTGGTTTCCCTATCGCGACGTGATGGGCGAGAACTGGTCCGACGTGCTTGTGGAATCGGTGCCGAGGATTGCCCTGGCGACGAGCCCGGAGGCCTATCAGCGGGAGCTGATGGCGGTCATCGCCCGCGTCCACGATACCCATGCGAACCTCTGGAGTTCCCTCAAGGTGCGCCCGCCGGTGGGGAAAGGCCAGTTGCCCATCGTGGTGCGTTTCGTGGAAAACCGCCCCGTGGTGGCGGGATTCGCCGCGGGCGAGGCCGGCAAGAACACAGGCTTCATGCTGGGCGACGAGATCCTGGAACTTGATGGGGTGCCCGTGGGCAGGCTGGTCGAGGCGTGGTCACCCTTCTACGCGGCTTCGAACGAGCCCACGCGTCTGCGCGACATCGGACAGGCCTTCACGAAGGGCGAGTGCGGTCCCGCGAAGGTCCGGGTCCGACGGGCCGGCGGAGAGATCTCCGAGATCTCCAGCGCCCGCGTGGCCCTGGCCCCAGCTGATCGAGGCGGCTACACCCACGAGCTTCCCGGGCCGGCCTTCCAGCGTCTTTCCGCCGACGTGGCCTATCTCAAGCTGTCTTCCGTGAAGATCGCCGATGTCGCCGACTATGTAGCGCGCGCGGGCGGGGCTAAGGGGCTGATCATCGACATTCGCAACTATCCGTCGGAGTTCGTGGTCTTTGCCTTGGGTTCCCTGCTGGTGGACAAGGAGACCCCGTTCGTCCGATTCACGACGGGGGACGGTTCCAATCCCGGCGCCTTCCACTGGACCGAGCCCTTGAAGCTCACGTCAGAGAAGCCTCATTTCAGCGGGAAGATCATCATCCTGGTGGACGAGATCTCCCAGAGCCAGGCCGAATACACCACCATGGCGTTCCGGTCGGCGCCTGGCGCCAAGGTGGTCGGCAGCACCACGGCCGGCGCCGATGGAAACGTCTCCCCCATCCCCCTGCCCGGGGGATTTCGTACGATGATCAGCGGCATCGGTGTCTTCTATCCGGACAAGACTCCGACCCAGCGGGTCGGGATCCGTGCCGATGTGGAGGTGAAACCGACCCTCGCGGGCATCCGCGCCGGGAGGGACGAAGTCCTGGACGAGGCGCTGAGGCAGATCCTGGGTGCCCAGACGACCACGGCCGAGATCGACGCGATCCTCAGGAAGTGACGCGGGATGATGGTGCTGGAGCCGGGCGTCAGGGCGCCGTCGGCGCGTTCCGCGGCACGGTCACCTTCTCCGGTGCCGACAGGGTAAAGGACACGGGCACCGAGGCCGGGATGCGGATGACGGTGTCGGCGGTGCCGGCCGCCAGGGCCGTTCCCGCGGCGGCGCCGATGGCGGCTCCGCCCAGGGCATGGTCGCCCTGGTGCTTGCTGCCGGAGAGGGCGCCCACCAGGGCGCCCAGGGCGGCGGTGCCGCCGATGAACTTGGCGTTGCGCTCGCCGCGCTTGTCCCCGGAAACCAGGTAGGTGCCGGCGTCCACGTCGTTGGTGCCCACGGTGGAAAGGCGGATGCCGAGACCGCCCTTGCCGCTGGCCAACCGGCCGG
Source organism: Holophagaceae bacterium UBA706 (assembly GCA_002298155.1). Classification (GTDB taxonomy): domain Bacteria; phylum Acidobacteriota; class Holophagae; order Holophagales; family Holophagaceae; genus Mesoterricola. The sequence continues at coordinate 8,749 of DBME01000361.1, forward strand.
CCGGGAGGCTCTGGGTGACCACGCCCTTCACGGGGGTGCCCTTGGCCCAGACCAGGCGGCCGCCCTGTACCACGTCCTTGGCGAGGGTGCCTTCCCAGGGGGTTCCGGCGGGGTCCTGATCCGTGGCGAGGGCATGGGACAGGACCACGGAAAGGGACGTGCCGGCGGGGACTTCCAGGGTCATGGTGGCGGGCTGCGACTTTTCGGGCATCGCCGCGAGCTCGGTGGCGTCCTGGTGGCGCTGGGCGGCGGTCTTCTTGGCTTCGGCCAGACGGTGCTGCAGGGCCTTGAGCTGGCCGGAGCCCACCTGCTCCACGGCATCGGCATCGCCGGCGCCGGCGTGCTTGCCGGCCTTGATGTCAGCGATCTCCTGTTCCAGCTGGGCGACCCGTGCGTCCGCCGACTTGGCGGCTTCCTGGGCTTGGACCACGGCCTCGCTGGGCTTGTGTTCGCAGGACACGAGCCCGACGGCCAGGGTGCCGACGACGAGAAGGTGGATGAGGCTGCGGTGGGTTCTCATGGGTGGTTCTCCGTTGGGGTGGATGGCTCGTTCCTGCGGGATGCCTGCCCTCGGGCTGCACAATTCAACGTACGCCCAAACGGGCGCTTGAGAATGCTGATTTTGCGATTGAATCCTTGTTGCGAAAATCAACGAACGGACCCTTGGATAGCCAAGTGTGCATACTGGGGGGGATAGGTCCAGGAGCCTCCATGTTCGTTCGCCAGGGTACGCTCGAGGATGTGGATGGGGTCATGGGGGTGGTCGGCCGGGTGGTTCCGCTCATGCAGGCCTCGGGCAACTTGCAGTGGGATTCGGCCTATCCCAATCCGCAGGTCTTCGAAAAGGACGTGGCGGAGGGCCAGCTCTGGGTGGCGGAGGAGGCGGGGCGCGTAGTGGGCTTCGCGGCGATCACCACCGACCAGGAGCCCGAATACGCGGACGTCGGCTGGGATCTCACCGAGACGGCCGTGGTGGTCCATCGTCTGGCCGTGGACCCGGCCGCCCGGGGGCGTGGGGTGGCGGAAGCGCTCATGCGCCAGGCGGAGGAGGTGGCGAGGGCCCGTGGGATCGACGTGCTGCGCCTGGACACCAACACCCGGAACGAGGCGACCCAGCGGCTCTTCCCGAAGCTGGGCTACGTTTTCGCCGGAGAGATCGGACTGGGTTTCCGGCCCGGCCTGCGGTTTCTTTGCTACGAAAAGCGACTGAGGTAAGCCTGCGCGAATCGCAACGGCTTTGCCCCTCCCAGGCCTGCCTGAGGGACCCGCATATTTATGCAAATATACACACCGGGGTGATGATAAAGTCAATTTCCCCACAAGGACAGCCTCACGATAACTCCTACGTTTTCCATGGAGATTGCTCATATGAGACTCCGTCTTGTCCCGTCCTTCGCCCTCGGCCTCGTGGCCACGCTTCCCCTGGCGGCCCAGGCCCGGCCGCGTCCGGAAGCGCCCCCAGCGGTGGACGTGGCCGGTGAACTGGACGACTTCGTCAACACCGACCTCATCGGCGCCGCCAGCAAGCGCATGCAGGACGTCGCCAGCGCCCCGGCCGACGTGGTGGTGATCCGCTCCAGCGACCTCGCCGCCCTGGGCTACCGCACCCTGGGTGACGCCCTGGGCGGCGTGCTGGGCTTCCGCACCAACGAGGACCACGGCTACCAGGGGATGGCCTCCGCGGGGATGTACATCCTGGGCGACCAGAACACGCGCATCCTCGTGCTCCTGGACGGCCACGCCCTCAACAGTCCCGCCGAGGTGGGCTCCAGCAAGGTGGGCGAGGATTTCGGCCTGCCCCTGGAACTGGTGGACCACATCGAGGTGGTGCGCGGTCCCGCGTCGAGCCTGTACGGCAGCAACGCCTTCCTCGCGCTGGTCAACGTCGTCTCCAAGGCCGCCGAAGGTTCCGAAAAGCATTCCACGCAGGGCGCCCTCACCGCCGGCACCGGCGGCCTCGCCGAGCTCTGGGCGCAGCAGCGCCTCACCCTGGGCGGCGTCACGGCCTCCCTCATGGTCTCCGGCTTCCAGCGCCGCGGGCAGGCACGGGAATTCCCGGAACTGCAGGACACCGCCCTGCCGGCGGACGCGGACCGGGAGGAGCGCGAGAGCGCCTACCTCTACGTCAAGGGCGCCGACTGGAGCTTCGCGGGCTCGGCCATCAGCCGCACGCAGCGGCTGGCCTCCGGACCCTACGAGGCCATCCCCGGCGAGAACGGCACCTTCTACCGGAACCGCCGGCTGTCGGGGGACTTCAAGTGGGAACCCCAGGCGGGGGATGTCCACTGGCTGGTGCGGCTCTTCGGGGACAGGAACGAATTCGGGGACAGCTTCCTCAAGGATGGCGGCGCGGGCACGACCTTCATCCAGGCCGACCGGGACCCCGACCGCAGCCTCGGGGCTGAAGTGCAGGGCCGCATGGCCCTGGGGACGCGCTTCACGCTGACCTTCGGTTCGGAGCAGCAGTTCCATCGCTTCAACGGCGCCTACTTCGATCCCGATCCCGCTGCCCAGGTGCAGACCGACGTGGCCTACACCACGGGCAACACCTACCTGGAGGGGAACTGGGAACCTGACGCCCACTGGAACCTCGTGGGCGGGGTGCAGCGCGCGGACTGGCGCCCCACGCGAGTGCGCAACACGGTCGGCGGCGTGGGCCAGGACGGCGAGCTTTCGAGCTTCTCCCGCTATACGCCGAGGTTCACCCTGATCTGGAAGCCCGGCGGCCACGACGTGGTGAAGTTCATCTTCGGGCAGGGCTTCCGCTCTCCCACCATCTTCGAGCGCTACTACACGGACGAGGTGTCCCAGTTGCCCAACCCCGCCATGAAGCCTGAGGTCATCACCAGCGAACAGGTTTCGTGGACGCGCAAATGGTCCCGCGCGTGGCGCACCCATCTGGCGGCGAGCAATTTCTCCATGGAGGACGCCATCATTCCGGCGGTGCTGCCCGGTGACCTCATCCAGTACCAGAACGGGCTCGCCCACTGGCAGGGCAAGGCGGTCGAACTGGAGGCCTCCTGGCGCCGCGCCGCCACCGAAGCCTCCTTCGGCGCGGGCTACTACCACTGGACGTCCCAGGGCCAGACCCTGCCCAACGTCAGCCGCTTCAACGGCCTGGCCAAGGTCATCCACCGTCTGGAGACCTGGAGCTTGGCCGGGGAGGCGCGCTACACCTCCGGCCGGGAGAACACGGAGACCGGCACCCAGGTGCCCGCCAACTGGACCCTGCGGGGCTCCCTGCGCCGGGAACTGGAGTTCGGGTGGGCCCAGCTCACCGTGGAGGACGCCACCAACAGCCGCCGCCGGGACCTGGTCTCCTCGGAGTACGATCCCGTCACCTGGATGGCCGGCGACGGCCGTTCGGCGCGGCTCACCCTGGGGGCGCGCTTCTGATCAGAGATCCCCGATGCGGTTGACCAGCCGCGTCCACAGCTCCCCGCCGCCGGCGCCGTTGGTCATGATGACCAGCCCGCTGCCGCGGCTGGGATCGAACTGGCTGTAGCAGCGGAAGCCGGAACCGTTGGACCCGGAGTGGTGGTAGATCCTGCCCCGGGCGGTGAGGTTCACGGACCAGCCCAGGCACCAGCCCGCGCGGGTGCCGCGGGCGTCGCCGGGGCGCTCCATGGGCTCCCGGGCGTCCAGCATGACCTGGGGCGTGAGGCACGCACCCAGGGAGGTCTGGGACAGGGCCGCCGTGCCCGCGCCGGCGGGTTTCAGGAAGGCGAGCAGGAACTTCGCATAGTCCCCCGGTGTCGTGTACAGGGAGTAGGCGGCGTTGGCGTGGCGGTAGGCGGTGCGTTCCTTGAACGACCCGTCGGCCTTGTGCCCGGCGGCGAGGTTGGGATCCAGGGCCGGGGTCCACACGAAGCTGCTGGACGCCATGCCCAGGGGGCCGAACACCAGACGCTGGGCCAGGAGCTCCAGGGGCTCGTCGGCGAGGTGCTCGACCACGCGTTGCAGGTAGAACATGCCCTCCCCGGAGTAGGCAAAGCGCAGCCCCGGCGGAAACAGGACCGGAACGGGACCCTCCCGCTCCTCTCCGCCCTTGCGCCAGTTGGGAAGACCCGACGTGTGGTCCAGCACCATGCGGGCGGTGATGCGCGCACGCTCCTCCTGGCGGGGCAGGGTGTCCTCCGCGAGGTACGAACCCAGGGGCCGGTCCAGGTCCAGGAGCCCCTGGTCCACCAGCCGGAGGACGACATAGGTGAACACGGGCTTGGACATGGAACACGCCTCGAAGACCGTCTCCGCCTTCACCGGCGGCCCCCCCGCGGTGGCGGCGCCGAAGGCCCCGGTCCACTGCACGGCGCCATCCCGGATGACCGCGACACTGACGCCGGGCACGTGATGTTCCGCCATGAGGCCGNNATCGACTGGATCACCGCCACCGGGTCGCCTTCCGTTCCGGCGCCGATGCGGTCCAGGGCCCAGGCCGCTGCCCAGCGCACGTCCTCGTCGGCGTCCGCCAGGGCCTTGCGCAGGCCGGGCTTGGCCTTGGCGTCCCGGGCCTCGCCAAGGGCCACGGCGGCGCCGTAACGCACCTCGGCGACGGGATCGGCCAGGGCCATGGCGAGGGCCCTGGTCGCG
>DBME01000361.1:13390-13643 GCA_002298155.1 Holophagaceae bacterium UBA706
GTCGGGAGACCCGAGGGCCTGCGCCAGGAACGGGGCGAACATGGCACCCTGGCGGCCCAGGGCGTGGGCGGCCTGTCCCTGGACGTAGGGGTTGGCGTCGCCCAGGGCCATCATCAGTTCAGGTTGGGCGAGGGCGGATGCGGCGCCGAGCCGGCCCAGGGCTTCCGCGGCCCTCGCCCGCACCATGGCGTCAGGGTCCTTCAGGGCTAGGCCCAGGGCCGGGGCCGCGGAGGCGGCCGTGGGCCCCAGGCGG
>DBME01000182.1 GCA_002298155.1 Holophagaceae bacterium UBA706
CCTGGCGAAAGCCCCATCCCCGCGGGAGCACCATTCGAGGGCCAGCGGGGAGGGCATGTGCCCTCACTTGTTGGTGAGGGTCACGCTCCGGAGGTTGAACCCGCCGCGCTGGAGATCCAGCACCTTGCCGGCCAGGTTGACCAGGAGCATGGTCTGCAGTTCCTCGCCGCCCTTCTTGGTGGCGCCGATGGGGGGGATCGTGGCGATGTCGCTGGCCTTGCGGGTGGAGCTCCAGTTCATGCCCAGGTCGAAGTGCATGGTGCCAACGGGGAAGCCCATCTGGCCGGCGAGGTGGTCGATGCGGCCCTGGTTGTTGTACGAGAGGGTCAGGGAGGCCGGGCCTTCCATGCCGCGGCTCTGGTTCTCGATGGTCACGCTGGTGGGGCGGCCGTTGGTGTAGTTGAAGGTCATGCGGGTGGTGATGCCCTGCGACTCGTTGCTGTAGTTCATGTGCTGGGGCATCTTGCTGGTCTTGTCGAAGACCACCTCGAGCTTGCCGCGCTTCCAGAAGCCCAGGCTCTCGGTCATGCTCTGTTCGCGCTTCTTGGGGTCGTAGGCGGAGGTGGGGGCGAAGAAGGTGATGGTCTGGCCGCCGCCCGCGACCTCCCGGCCCATGCCGGCACGGAACATCGTGCCCTTGACGTACACGTCGCGGATCTCGTTCACGCACTGGCTGAACCAGCCCAGGAAGGACTTGGGGGCGTCCGACGGGGGCGGATCCACCTTGGTGGTGTAGGCGTTCATTTCCTTGCTGTAAAGGAAGCCCCTGTAGCCCGAGCGGTAGTAGAGCATGCTGCCGAAGTCGCCCGAGAGTTCCGTGCGGAAGTCGGCGTTGGCGAAATAGGTGCCCTTGAGGCGCAGGTTGACGGTGCCGCCCTTGGTGAGGCCGCCCTTCACGGCGCCCTGGCCGAGCTGGTCGACCTTGGCGTTGGCCGCGGCGGCGGTGAAATGGATGGCTAGGGTTCCTTCCAGGTCCACGGCGCGCACGTCCTGGTAGGGNNATTGATGGCCAGCGTCCCCTCCAGGTCCACGGCGGAGACGTCCTGGTAGGCCTTGCCGAACCAGTTGGTGTTGACGGCATCCAGGACCATGTCGAGGTTCTGGCGCGCGAACTGGGCTTCGATGCTGTCCTTCGCGGGTCCCTTCACGGGCGCCTTGGCGGGGGCCTTGGCCGCGGGGGCCTGGGGCTTGGCCGGTGTCTGCGCCTGGGCGGGGATGCCAAGGACCAGGATGGAGGCGGTCAGGGCTGAAATGCCGATCTTCATGCAGTGCTCCGGAAAGGGTTATCGCCGTTCTTTATGTGGCTTGTGGATCTGAAGTTCCCGTTTCTTCTTGGAAAAGCAGGCGGCGCAGAGCGCGGCGGCGGGATCCGAAGGTACGAAATCGACGTACTCCTGGGCTCCGCACTCGAGGCAGATGATCTGCGTGAGGATCTGGGCCTCGTTCCGGCGCACCACCTTGCGGGGGGGGAGGGTCTTCTTGTAGCAATGAGGGCAGTTGAAGAACTTCTCCTCCGGGGCCAGCCGGAAGGTGCGCCCGCAGGTGGCGCAGACCTTTTCCCGGGTGGTGACCGGGGCCTTGGTTTCGCGCTTCTGGATCTTGACCGTTCCGTTGGGACTGGATGAGACTCCGGAGGTTGGGCCGGCGGGGGGAGGCATGTTGGGGTCGCTCGGGCGTTTCGGGGTCATCATCAGCTCGTCAAAGGTCCTTGTTCCGTTGAAATCATAGCATCTCCCGGCCGGCATCTCGCCTGGGGCACCTCGGAATGGCATCCTGGGGGTATGGAAAACGCATCCCGGCTTCTCCAACCCTTGCTGGACGGCAATCCCAGGGCCCTGGCCCGGGCCATGACCTGGATGGAAAACGGCCATCCGGGGGCCCGGGAGCTCATGGCCCAGGTCTGGCCCCACCTGGGCCGGGCCATGGTCATGGGCCTGACCGGGTCCCCGGGCAGCGGCAAGTCCACCCTCACGGACCAGCTGGCCCGGACCCTGCTGGCCGAGGGGAAGAAGGTCGGGATCCTCGCGGTGGATCCCACCTCCCCCTTCAGCGGGGGCGCCATCCTGGGTGACCGCATCCGCATGGGGCGCATCGCCACGGAACCCGGCGTGTTCATCCGGTCCATGGCCACCCGGGGAGCCCTGGGCGGCCTGGCCCGGGCCACCCAGGACGCCATCGACCTCCTGGACGCCGCGGGCTTCGACGTGGTGATCGTGGAGACCGTGGGCGTGGGCCAGGACGAGGTGGATGTGGTGAGCTGCGTACAGACCTGCTGCGTGGTCCTGGTGCCCGGCATGGGCGACGAGATCCAGGCCATCAAGGCCGGCATCCTGGAGATCGGCGACATCTTCGCCATCAACAAGGCCGACCGCGAGGGCGTCGANNGGAGATCCAGGCCATGAAGTCCCTGGGCGCCACCAAGAGCTGGGACCCCCCGGCGTTGCGCACCGTGGCGGCCCAGGGCGACGGGATCACGGACCTCCTGGATAAGATCCGCGAACACGGCGTCTGGTTGAAGGCCCACGGCGGTTTCGAACGCAAGGCCCGGGAACGGGCCCGGCTCCGGTTCGGGGCCCTGCTGGCGGAAGAAGCGGCCAACCGCGCCCGGGCCCGGGCCGGGGAGGCGGAAGTCGAACGGTTGATCCAGGCCATCGCCGACCGGCATCTGGACCCCTACGCCGCGGTGGAGGATGTGCTGGGCCCCAGAAAACAGCCTTGATTTGTTGAGTTTTCCCACCTCTTGCGCATAATCCTTGCATGCCAGCCGACTACTTCCAGCTCGATGACGCCGCCGCCATCCGGATGGTCTTCCAGCGGCTGTGCCGTGCCGGCGGCGACATCAGCCTGAAGATCGACGGCAAGGACTGGTCCTTCCCCATCTTCGAGGAGATCGAGGGCCGGATCATCGTGGGCATCACGGGGCCCGAGCGGGCCAAGTGGAACATGGACATCGGCGACCATTACCGCGTGACGGTGTTCGACAGGGGCCGCAAGTGCCAGGGCACCGTCGAAGTGGCCGACTTCGGCCAGCTGGACGGGTCCGACTGCGTCCACCTGGAGCAGCCGCGCATGCTCAAGGGCCGCGACTACCGGGGCCTGGGCGAGTTCGTGCCCGAGAAGACCTTCCGCGCCGTGTTCACGAGCCCCAGCATGGACTTCTGCGACGCCCGGATCCGGGCCATGGGCGCCGATGGCCTCCAGCTCCCCCTCTACGGCACCGGCGCCGTGAAGGACGGGCAGCTCAAGCTGGATACCCCCACCACCATGGAGCTGTCCATGGACCTGGGCGCCAAGTTCGTCCTCAAGGCCGTGTGCGACACCATGGAGGAGGGCGTGGTGGGCATCCGCTTCACGGAGAAGCCCGATTCCACCGTGCTGCGGGAATACCGCCTCTGGCTCACGGACGCCATGATCGCCCAGGACCGCAAGGACCGGGAGCTCTTCCAGACCCGGGGCATGCGCGCGGACCGAACCGCCAAGGGCGATGCCCTCAAGGCCGGCCCCACCCTCCAGGTCCTGGTGGACAAGGACCCCCTGATCCTGGTCATCAGCGAGCCGCCCTTCTCCCAGCGCATGTCCGAGGCGGTGGGCCGGAAGTTCGGCGTGGCCGGGCTCGATTTCGCCCGGGGCGAGGTGCGCCCCCTGCTCAAGCCCCTGGGCGTCGAGGGCCCCGGCTGGGGCCGCGTCAAGCTGGTGGTGGTGCACCAGCGCCTTCGCGCCATGAGCGGCATGGAGCTGGCCGGCAAGCTCATCAAGGATGAAGGCTGTCCCCTGCCGCTGCTGGTGGCCGGACCCGAGGAGGACGCCCCCCTCAAGCGCAACCGGGCCCTGGCCCTGGGCGCCATGGATTTCATGACGGTGGATCCCTTCAAGATCCTCTCGGTGATCCAGGCCCTGGACCAGGCCTACAAGGTCTTCTACGCCTCGTAGGGCACGCCGGCCACGGCCGGGATGCGCGACAGCTGGAACTGCTCCTCCTCCACCTCGCCGGGGTGGTCCAGGTAGTACCGGGCCCGCTCCAGGTCCAGTTCCCCCTCCCACTTGGACACGGCCACGGAGGCGACGCCGTTGCCGATGAGGTTCGTGATGGCCCGGGCCTCGCTCATGAAGCGGTCGATGCCCAGGAGCAGGGCCAGGCCCGCCACCGGGATGTTGCCCACCACCGAGAGGGTGGCGGCGAGGGTGATGAACCCGCCGCCCGTCACGGCCGCGGCGCCCTTGGAGGTGAGGAGCAGGATGGTGAGGATGTACAGCTGCTGACCCAGGGTCACAGGGGTATTGGTGGCCTGCGCGATGAACAGGGCCGCCAGGGTCAGGTAGATGGAGGTGCCGTCCAGGTTGAAGGAGTAGCCCATGGGGATCACCATGCCCACCACGGACTTGGAGCAGCCCAGGCGCTCCATCTTCTCCATCATGAGGGGCAGGGCGGATTCCGAGGAGGAGGTTCCCAGCACGATGAGGATCTCCTCCCGGATGAACCGGAGGAACTTGAAGATGCTCAGCCCCGCCCAGCGCATGACCAGGCCCAGGATCAGGATGACGAACAGGGTGCTGGTGAGGTAGAAGCAGGCGACGAGCTTGCCCAGGCTGATGAGGGTGTGCAGGCCGTAGGTGCCCACCGTGAAGGCCATCGCCCCGAAGGCGCCGATGGGCGCCAGGCGCATCACCATGGCCACGAGGCGGAAGAAGACCTTGTTGAGGCCGTCCAGGAAGCGCATCACCGGCACCCCGTCATCCTTGATGAAGGCCAGGGCGCTCCCGAAGAGCATGGAGAACAGGAGGATCTGGAGGATGTCCCCCTTGGCGAAGGCGTCGGCCACGTCCTTGGGGATGATGTTCATGAGGAACTCGATGGTCGTGAGGTGGGCCCCCGTGGTATAGGCCGAGATGGCCTTGGTGTTGAGCGTTGCCGCGTCGATGTTCATGCCCGACCCGGGCCGCGCGACATTGGCGACCACCAGGCCGATGGCCAGGGCGATGGTCGTGAGCACTTCAAAATAGAGGAGCCCCTTGCCCCCCACCCGCCCGACCTTCTTCATGTCGCCCATGCGGGCGATGCCCATGACCACCGTGAGGAAGATGATGGGGCCGATGAGCATCTTCACCAGCTTGATGAACCCCTCGCCCAGCGGCTTGAGGCTCGCGCCCCAGTCCGGACGGACGTACCCCAGGAGGGCCCCCAGGAACACCGCGGTGAGTACTTGCAGATAGAGGCTTTGTCGGAGCTTGCGCATACCCACCTCCCTGAATGTTCCTGTCCCATCCTTGTCCGGAATGAGACTCAGTCAAGGAGGAAAGCGGGTCAGACCCAGAATAATGCGGCCGCTCCTGCGATTGACAGCACGGTTCCAGCCCAGGCCCGGGGCGACACGTGCTCCTTGAACACCAGCACGGAGACGGGCAGGAGGATGACCGGGGAAAGGGACATGAGCGTCGCCGCCACGCCCATGGACGTGTGGGTGATGGAGTACAGGGAGAATCCGACGCCGATGACGGGCCCCGTCACGGCCCCCGCGAAGATGAACAGGGAGGCCCGGCGATCAACCAAGCGACGGGCGATGTCAACGAAGCGCCCCCGCGCCACGAACCAGGCGGTAATGGCCAGGGTTCCGGCCACCACCCGCACCAGGTTGGCCGACACCGGGCTGAATCCGTCCGCCATGCCCACCTGGGAAAGGATCAGACCCACGGACTGCCCCATGGCGCCGCCGACGCCCAGGAGGACGCCAAGCACCCAATGGTTGGGGCGCTCGATGCCGGTGTCGCCGGACCCTTCGCCCACCACCCAGGCGATGCCCGCCAGGGTGGCCAGGATGGCGGCGATCTTCGCGGCGCCCAGGCTCTGGTGGAGGAAGATCCGCGCCAGCAGGACGCTGAACACCGGGGACAGGGTCATGAGGAGCATGGCCACCCGGGCGCCCAGGAGCACGAAGGCCTCGAAGAGCAGGGCGTCGCCCAGGGCGAACCCGATGAGTCCGGAGATTCCCAGGGCCACGAGCCTTTGGGTGCCCGCATGCCAGGGGAAGGCGGCCCCATAGGCCACCCGGTGAATGAAGATCAGCATGCCCAGCGCCATGAAGAGCCGCGCGACGTTCACCGTGGCCGACCCGACCCGCTTGCCCGCGAGGGTGAAGCACACCGAGTTGAACGACCAGCAGAAGGACGTGACGAGGGCGGCGATTTCTCCCGCGTAGGGCATCGGGGCTCCTGAACCGGGCGCTCCAGCGCCAATCCTCATATTACGATGTTCCAACCGGCGGTGGAACCTTGGGTTTCCCGACCGTCACGGTCTACTATGGAGGAAGGCGAAGCCTCGCCTGGGAGTGTTTGAGATGGATGGTCTTCTCTTCTGGCACCGGTTCCAGTTCGGGTTCACGGCGACCTTCCATTATCTTTTCCCTCAGCTGACCATGGGTCTGGCGCTGGTCATCCTCATCTTCAAGGGGCTGGGGCTGGCGAAGAGGGACCCGCGGTACGACGAGGCGGCCCGCTTCTGGATCCGCATCTTCGGCCTGACCTTCGCCGTGGGCGTGGTGACGGGGATTCCGCTGGAGTTCCAGTTCGGCACCAACTGGGCGCGGTTCTCCCGGGACGCCGGGGGTGTCATCGGCCAGACCCTGGCCATGGAGGGCATGTTCGCCTTCTTCCTGGANNAGCACCTTCCTGGGCCTCCTGGTCTGGGGCGAGAAGAAGCTGGGCCCCCGCCGCCACGCCCTGGCGGCCCTGGCGCTGTTCCTGGGCAGCTGGCTCTCGGGCTACTTCATCGTCACCACCAACGCCTTCATGCAGCACCCGGTGGGCTACCGCGTGGCCGCCGACGGGACCCTGCAGCTGGCCAGCGCCGCGGCCTACCTGCTCAATCCCTGGGCCCTCGANNGCGCCTTCGTGGTGGCCGCGGTGGGCGCCTTCTGGACCCTGCAGGGCATCCACACGGTCCAGGCCCGCATCTATCTTCGCACCGGCGTGCTGCTGGGACTCCTGGGGAGCATGGCCGCGGCCTTCCCCACGGGTGACCAGCAGGGCAAACAGGTGGCCCGCCACCAGCCCGTGGCCCTGGCGGCCATGGAGGGCCGGTGGCACAGCGGACCCTATGCCGAAGTGAACCTCATCGGTCAGCCGGACGTGGCGAAGGAGCGGCTGGAGAATCCGGTGCGTCTGCCGGGCATCCTCAGCTTCATCGCCTACGGCTCCTTCTCCAGCGACGTTAAGGGCCTGTCGGAGTTCCCCCGGGACCAGTGGCCCACCGAGCTCGAACTGCTCTACTACGGCTTCCATATCATGGTGGGGCTGGGGACCTTCTTCATCGGTCTCATGGGGCTGGCGGCGCTCTTCCTGTACCGGGGGCGCCTGGAGCGGACCCGGCCGCTGCTGTGGGCCCTCATGCTGGCCTTCCCCTTCCCCTTCATCGCCAATACGGCAGGCTGGATGGTGGCCGAACTGGGCCGCCAGCCCTGGCTGGTGTTCGGCCTCCTGAGGACCGCCAACGGCACCTCGGCCCTGGTGCACCCCGGGCAGACCGTGTTCACGACCCTGGGTTTCGCGGGCCTCTACTTCGTCCTGGGCCTGGTCTACCTCTTCCTGGTGGCCCGGGAAGTGGCCCACGGTCCGGCCGCACAGCACGAGGGTCTGTTTGCAAAGTAGGAG
>DBME01000396.1 GCA_002298155.1 Holophagaceae bacterium UBA706
GTCACGGTCCGCGGCCTCCCAGCCGGAGCCGTAGGGCAGGGTGGTGAAGAAGCTGTCGTCGCCCACCAGGTCCCCTTCCACGACCTTGACGCCGGCGGCGGCCACCTGGGCGGCGAGGTCCTCCAGGGGATCCGGGCGGGAGGGGCCGCCCTGCCAGCGGCCCAGGAGCATCGGATCGCCCCGGCCGAAGAAGATCACGTCGCCGCGCAGCACGCCCTCGGGGGAAGGGGGCGCCGCGGCCAGGACCGAGGTGCGGATGCGCCGGTCGGGGCCGAGCGCGCACAGGGCCAGGGCGCAGGTGAACAGCTTGGCGTTGCTGGCGGGGACGAAGTAGTGCCCGGCATTCTGCTCGAAGATCACCCTGCCCGAATCCAGGGAAACCACCTGGACGCCCCACTCGGCGGCATCCAGGCGGGGGTTGCGCAGGTGGGCCTGGAGGCGTTCCGAAAGGGGGCCGGCCAGGGCCGCGGGCTGGACGAGGAGGGCCAGCACGAAGGGGAGGAGGGGGGCCTTGGAGCGCATGCCCCCTAGTCTACAGGGAGCCGGTGAGCTCCTGGAGGTTGCGCACGCGCACGTCGCCCCGCAGCGTCTCCACCGCCTCGCAGGCGGCCAGGGCCGCGCTCATGTTGGTGACGCAGGGGATCTTCAGGCGCAGGGACTGCCGGCGGATGCTGTCCTCGTCCGCGAAGGCGTTCTTGCCGTGGGGGGTGTTCACCACCCACTGGATTTCGCCGTTCTTGAGGAGGTCGACGGCGTTGGGGCGGCCCTCGTTCACCTTGTGGATGCGGCGCACCCGGTAGCCCGCGGCCTCCAGGGCCTTGGCCGTGCCGTCCGTGGCGCACAGGCCGAAGCCCAGGCTGGCCAGGCGCTTGACCAGCTCGGGGAGCTGGGGCTTGTCCTGGTCGTTCACGCTCAGGAAGACCGTACCCGACAGGGGCAGGGTCATGTTCGCCGCCTGGAGGGCCTTGGCGTAGGCCTCGCCGAAGGTGGCGCCCAGGCCCATGACCTCGCCGGTGGAGCNNGCCCACGCCCATCACCTCGCCGGTGGAGCGCATCTCGGGGCCCAGCACCGGGTCCACGCCCGGGAACTTGGCGAAGGGGAAGACCACGCCCTTGACCGCCACCGCCAGAGCCCGGCCGTCCTGCACGCCCTGCTCCGCCAGCGATTCCCCCAGCCCGATGCGGGCCGCGACGCCGGCCCAGTTCACGCCGGTGGCCTTGGAGATGAAGGGCACGGTGCGGCTGGCCCGGGGGTTGGCCTCCAGGCAGTAGGGGCGGCCGTCCTTGATGGCCCACTGGAGGTTCAGGAGCCCCCGCACGCCCAGCTCGAAGGCCAGGGCGCGGCTCATGGCCTTCACCGTCTCGAGGGTCTCCCCGGCGACGCCCAGGGGCGGGAAGACCGCGTAGGAATCGCCGGAATGCACCCCGGCCTCCTCGATGTGCGCCATGACGCCCGCGATGACCGCGCGCTCCCCGTCGCACACCAGGTCCACATCCAGCTCCTGGGCGTTCTCCAGGTAGCGGTCGATGAGTACCGGCCGGTCCTCGCTCACCAGCGAGGCCTCGCGCATGTACTTCTCCAGGCCCGCGTCGTCGAAGACGATGGCCATGGCCCGGCCGCCCAGCACGAAGCTCGGGCGCACCATGACCGGGTAGCCCAGGCGCTCGGCCACGGCCAGGGCCTGGGCGGGACTGGCGGCCATGCCCCAGGGGGCGGCGGGGATGTCGAGCCGGCCCAGCACCTCGCCGAAGCGGCTGCGGTCCTCGGCGTCGTGGATGGCCTCCACTGCGGTGCCCAGGAGGGGCACGCCGGCGGAGCCCAGGCGCCGGGCCAGCTTCAGGGGCGTCTGGCCCCCGAACTGGGTGAAGACGCCCAGGAGCCGGCCGCCGGAGGCTTCCCGCTCCACCGCCGCCATGACGTCCTCGAAGACCAGCGGCTCGAAGTAGAGCCGGTCGGAGATGTCGAAGTCCGTGCTCACGGTCTCCGGGTTGCAGTTGATGAGGATGGCCTCCACCCCCTTGGCGCGGATGGCCTCCACCGCCTGGACGCAGCAGCAGTCGAACTCGACGCCCTGGCCGATGCGGTTGGGGCCGCTGCCCAGGACCACGGCCTTGGGGCGGTCCGTGGGCGGGGCTTCGCTGCGCTCCTCCCAGGTCTGGTAGAGGTAGGGCGTTTCGGCCTGGAACTCGCCCGCGCAGGTGTCGATGCGCTTCACGGCGCGGCGCAGGCCCATCGTACGGCGCAGGGCGGCCACATCGGCCTCCGCGGCGCCGCAGAAGGAGCCCACCTGGGCGTCGGTGAAGCCAGCGCGCTTGGCCTTCTCCAGCAGCTCCCGGGGCAGGCGCTCCAGGGGGAAGCCCCGCAGGCGGCCTTCGAGCACGACGATCTCCTCCATCTCGCGCAGGAACCAGGGCGAGATGCAGGTGAGGCGGTGGAGCTCCTCCACCGAATGCCCCGCGCGCAGGGCCTGGTAGATCCAGAAGATGCGCTGGGGCCCCGGGGTGAGCAGGTGCTCTTTGAGCCGCGACAGGTCCAGCTTGCCGTCCAGGGCGCCGGCGAGGCCCAGGTGGCCCTCCTCCAGGCTGCGCAGAGCCTTCTGAAGGGCCTCCTGGAAGCTGCGGCCGATGGCCATGGTCTCGCCCACGCTCTTCATCTGGATCCCCAGCACCGGCTCGGTCTCGGGGAACTTCTCGAAGGTGAAGCGGGGCACCTTCACGACCACGTAGTCCAGCACCGGCTCGAAGGCGGCCTTGGTGCGGGAGGTGATGACGTTGGGCAGCTCCCAGAGGCGGTAGCCCAGGGCGAGCTTGGTGGCCACCCAGGCGATGGGGAAGCCCGTGGCCTTGCTGGCCAGGGCCGAGGACCGCGACACCCGGGGGTTCATCTCGATGACGATCATGCGGCCCGAGTCCGGATCCAGGGCGAACTGGATGTTGGAGCCGCCGGTCTCCACGCCCACGCCGCGGATGACGGCCTTGGCGGCCTCGCGCATGCGCTGGTACTCGGGGTCCGTGAGGGTGAGGATGGGGGCGACCGTGATGCTGTCGCCGGTGTGGATGCCCATGGGGTCCAGGTTCTCGATGCCGCAGATGATCTCGACGTTGTCGTCCAGGTCCCGCACCACCTCGAGCTCGAACTCCTTCCAGCCCAGGATGCTCTCCTCCACCAGCACCTGGTGGATGGGGGAGAGGTCCAGGCCCCGCTGGGCGATGGCCTCGAACTCTTCCACGTTGTAGGCGATGCCGCCGCCGGACCCGCCCAGGGTGAAGGAGGGGCGCAGGATGGCGGGGAAGCCCGTGAGCTTCGCCAGGTCCCGGGCCTCCTCCATGGTGTGGGCGAAGCCGCCCCGGCAGGTCTCCAGGCCCAGCTCGTCCATGAGGGCCTTGAACTGCTCCCGGTCCTCGCCGCGCTCGATGGCCGCGGGCTGCGCGCCGATGAGGCGCACGCCGTGGCGCTGGAGGATGCCGGCCCGGTGGGCCTCCATGGCCAGGTTCAGCGCGGTCTGGCCGCCCACGGTGGGCAGGAGGGCCGCGGGCTTCTCCCGCTCGATGATCTTCTCCAGCACCGCCAGGGTGAGGGGCTCCAGGTAGGTGGCGTCGGCCCGCTGGGGGTCGGTCATGATGCTGGCCGGGTTCGAGTTCAGGAGGATGGTGCGCACGCCCTCCTCCCGCAGGGCCTTGAGGGCCTGGGTGCCCGAGTAGTCGAACTCGCAGGCCTGGCCGATCTGGATGGGGCCGGCGCCCAGCACCAGGACGGAGGTGATGTCGCCGTTCCTAGGCATGGTTGGCCTCCATCAGGGCGACGAACCTGCCGAAGGCCCCGCGCGCGTCGTGGGGTCCCGGGGAGGCTTCCGGGTGGTGCTGGATGCTGAAGATGGGCAGGGTCCGGTGGGCCAGCCCCTCCACGGTGTCGTCGGAGAGGTGGCGGTGCGTGACCATGACCTCCGGGGGGAGGCTGGCCTCGTCCACCGCGAAGCCGTGGTTCTGGGCCGTGATCTCGATGCGCCGGGTGGCCAGGTCCAGGACGGGCTGGTTGGCGCCCCGGTGTCCGAACTTGAGCTTGAAGGTGCTGCCCCCGAAGGCCTGGCCCAGGAGCTGGTGCCCCAGGCAGATCCCGAAGATGGGCAGCCGTCCGATGCAGGCCTCCACCTCCTTGCGCATGCCCGGCAGCGCCCCCGGATCACCGGGGCCGTTGCTGAGGAAGAGGCCGTGGAAGCGGGGGGCCGTCAGCTCGGAGGCCGGCGCGTCCCAGGGGAAGACCTCCAGATCCAGGCCGGCCGCGGAGAGCTGGTGGAGGATGGAGCCCTTGATGCCGCCGTCCAGCACCGCCACCTTGAAGCGGCCCTGGGGGTGGGGGATGGCGTAGCGTTCCCGGCAACTGACCACACCGGCGAGCGCTTGGCCCGACATGTCCGGAAGCTGGGCTGCGGCCGCCTTGCCGGCCGCCAGGGAACCGTCCGCCTCGGTCCAGATGAGGCCCGGCTGGGCGCCGTGGTCGCGTACGTGCTGCGTGAGGGCGCGGGTGTCCACCTCGGTGATCACGGGGATCCGGTGGCGCTTGAGCCAGCCGCCCAGGTCGCTTTCCGAGCGCGTGTGGTCGGGCTGGAGGCTGAGCCGGCGGCAGATGAAGCCGGCGGCCCAGGGCCTGGGCGCTTCATTGAGATCCGCGTGGACCCCGTAGACGCCCTGTTCCGGAAAGGTCATGCACACCATCTGGCCGGCGAAGCTGGGATCCGTGAGGATCTCCTGGTAGCCCGCCATGGCCGTGGTGAAAACCACTTCCCCGCTCCCGCCCCGGCCCAGGGGAGCATGGCCGCTGAAACATTCACCGTCCTTCAGGATCAGGTGCGCGAGCATTCGGTCTCCTCACGCTGCCTTGGGGGTGGGATCTCATGACCCCGTTGTTCCGGCATTCTGACGAGATTAATGCGATAAGGTCTCAAGAAACAGGCTTGAATGCGAAGGGTGATTCACGCGATAATCATTGTTTCTTTCATGGATTCGAAGCGAACCTTGCGCGCGGCGGCGCGGCGTTCTTTTGACTAAATGCTTTATTGTTTGCAATTGTGATTCGGGCTCGTTCGAGCGTTCGTATGCAATCAATGATTAAATAATTTCAGATCCTGGTTTGGAAAATTTCATACCCGCCTTCCGTGGACGAGGTTGGACCCGGCAGCAGGCGGCGTGGGCCTGCTCATCCCTTGCCGTGGCGCCGTGCGTGGCCGTAGAGGGCCGGCCAGAGAACGGCCAGGGCTTCCTGGACGAGAACGGGGAGGACTGGACGGCCGTTCCCCGCCAGCCACAGACCTTCGGCCGTTCGCAGGGCGGTGAGCGTGAGGGACGCTTCCAGCTCGGCGATCCGCTCGCCCTGCGCGCCGGCGGCGCCCCAGCGGCGGAAGTGGGTGCGGAAGACCTCCAGGTAGTCACGGTCCAGCTGGAGGCGGCGGGCGTGGAGGGCGGGGTCGGCTTCCATGCGGGTGAGCCGGCGCAGCCAGTGGTCCCGGTCCTCCTCCAGGTGGCGGGCCAGGGCCTGGAAGGCCTCCACCAGGTCCTTGCGTTCCAGGACCTCGGCGAGGCCCCGGACGAGGTCGCCGTGATCGTGGAAGAAGAGGGCGTCCAGGTCCGCCTGGGAACGCAGCTCGAGGCTCTCCGGGGAGGCACCCGCCTCGAGGCGATCCATGGCGCGTTCCAGCGCCTCGCGGCGCCGCTGCAGCTGGCGATCCTTCTTCGGTCCCGTCATGGAATCAGTCTAGAGGGAACTCAGCAGGGCAGCATCACCGTGAAGCTGCTCCCGAAGCCAACCTGGCTCTGGGCCCGGATCTGGCCGTGGTGGGCGGCCACCAGGCGCTGGACGATGGCCAGGCCCAGGCCGAAGCCGGTGCGCGAATCCCGCGGGTCCGCCTGGCGGAAGGGGTCGAAGATGTAGGGGAGCTTCTCGGCCGAGATGCCGCGTCCCGTGTCGATGATGCACAGGCGCAGGAAGCGCAGCCCGGCCTCAACCCCCGAGCCGAACTCGATGGAGGCCTCCAGCCTCACCGCCCCGCCCCGGGGGGTGAACTTGATGGCGTTGCCCAGGAGGTTGTTCACCACGCGGTCCAGCTTGCCGCGGTCGCCCTGGAGGGAAGGCAGGGTGTCGGGCCAGGAGGTCTGGAAGGTGATGCCCTCGGCGTCGGCGATGACCTTGAAGTGGTCCGCGATGCCCGTGAGCCAGTGGACGGGGTCGAAGGAGGTGGTTTCCAGGGGGAGCTGGCCGAATTCGCTGCGGTGCAGCTCCAGCATCTCGTCCAGGAGGGCCTGGATCTTCTGGACGCTCTGCATGGCCTGGCCCGCCATGCCGGGCTTCACGGGGGCGCCGTCGGCCATCATCTGGAGGGTCAGGCCCACGCTGGTGAGGGGGGAGCGCAGGTCGTGCACCAGCATGGCCGTGAAGTTGGCCTTGAGGGTGTGAATCTCCTTGAGCTTCAGGTTGGCGTCCTGCAGGGACTGGTTCTGCTGCTCCAGGTGCTTCTTCATGCGGCCCAGATTCACGTGGTGCTCGACCCGCGCCAGCACCTCCTCGGAGGAGAAGGGCTTGGTGACGTAGTCCTGGGCCCCGATCTCGAAGGCCCGCACCTTGTTGAGGGGATCGTCCATGGCGCTGATGAACAGCACGGGGATCCCCTCCATGGCGGGATCCTCGCGGATGTGGGCGCAGGTCTGGTAGCCGTCCATCTCGGGCATGGCCACGTCCAGGAGCACCACCTCGGGGGGCTGGCGCCGCATGGCGTCCAGGGCAAGGTGGCCGCTGGTGACGGTGCGGACGCGGTGGTTCTGGCCCCTGAGGACGCGGGCGAGCACGTCCAGGTTCGTGGGGTTGTCGTCCACGAGAAGAATGTCGGCGGGTGGTACCAGCATGGGAACCTCAGCGCAGGTATTTCAGGATTTCATCAAGATTGTAGGCCCTAAGGGCCCGGCGGACCACTTCGGCCAGGGCGGACTCCGGCAGGTCCTTCAGAAGGGTTTCGGCCGTCTCCAGGTCGCCCGAGGCCACCAGGTCGAGGAAGCGCGCCTGCCAGGCCTTATCCTGGGCCGCCAGGGCCTCCAGGCCCGCCAGGGAACCCGCGGGGGCCTCCGGTTCCAGGCGCTCGAAGCGCAGGTCCAGAAGCTCCTCCAGGTGGGTGAAGAGCAGGTTCTCGTCGATGGGCTTGATGAGGAAGGCGTCGAAGCCCTGGCGCACCAGGTCCTCGGTGGTGACGTCGTAGACGCTGGCGCTGATGGCGATCACGGGGGTCCGGACGAGGCCTTCCGCGGCCTCCAGGGCCCGGAGACGTGCCACGGACCGGAACCCGTCCAGGCGCGGCATGCGCAGGTCCATGAGCACCAGGTCGGGGCGCGTCTCCCGCCAGCGGTCCAGGGCCTCCTCGCCGTCCTCGGCCAGCACGCAACGGAAGCCCACCTGGGTGAGCATGCGGTCAAGGATGTCGCGGTTCTCGGGGCGGTCGTCCACCACCAGGAGGGTGCGCTGGGGCCCGCCCGGGGCCAGGCTCACGACCTGCCCGGCCGCGGGCAGCAGCATGGGGAATTCCGGTTCGGGCAGCGGGATCTCGAACATGAAGCGGGAGCCCCGGCCCACCGCGCTCTCCAGGCGGAGGGTGCCCCCCAGGAGCTCCACCAGGGACTGGCTGATGTGGAGCCCCAGGCCCGTGCCGGAGGCGGCCTGGCCCAGGTTGGCCTGGTGGAAGGCCGCGAAGATCGTCACCTGGTCCTCGGGGGCGATGCCGGGCCCGGTGTCCTCGACCCGGAACCTGCCCACGTCCCCGTTCCAGGATACGGAGAGCCGCACGATGCCCACCTGGGTGAACTTGAGGGCGTTGCCCAGCAGGTTCACGAGCACCTGGCGGAGCTTGGGCTGGTCGCCCTCCACCTGGGCCGGGAGGTTCGGGGCGTCCACCTCGAAGTGGAGCCCCTTGCTCTGGGCCGACAGCCGGAAGAGGGATTCCATCTCCCGCACCAGCTCCCCGGGGGAGAAGACGCAGGGCTGGAGCTCCATGCGCCCCGCCTCGATCTTGGAAAGGGACAGCACGTCGTTGATGAGGGCCAGGAGGTGCTCGCCGGCCCTGACCACCTGGTTCATCTGCACCCGGTCCCCCTCGCTGCGGCCCGGCTCCCGCGCCATGAGGCGGGTGTAGCCGAGGATGGCGGAGAGGGGCGTGCGCAGCTCGTGGCTCATGCTGGCCAGGAAGGCGCTCTTGGCGCGGGAGGCCTCGGTGGCCCGGGCCTCGCTCAGGCGCAGGGCCTCCTCGGACTGCTTGAGCTTGGTGATGTCCTCCAGCACGCCGTCCCACAGGACGCTGCCGTCGGGCTGCGCCGTGGGCGTGCGGCGCACGCGGATCCACTTCAGTTCGCCGGAGCGCTCCGTGAACGAACGGCCCTCCCACACCATGGGACCCATGCGGGCCGTGGCTTCGGCCAGGCACTGGCGGAAACGCTCCTGGTCCTCGGGGTGCACCTTGCGCAGGGAATAGCCGGGGTCCTTCTCCAGCACGGTGACGGGGGCGCCGTAGAAGGCCTCGAACTGGGGGCTCACGAAGGGCCAGGTCCGCTTGCCGTCGGGCCACATCTGGTTCTGGTAGACGACATCGGGCAGGCGCTCGGCTAGCTGGCGGTACCGGGTCTCGCTGGCCCGCAGGCGGTCCTGCTGCGTCTGGAGGGTGGTCATGAGCTCCCGCAGGCGCTTCACGGTGCGGTCCAGTTCGCGCTCCGCCACGGCCAGTTCGCCCTGCCCGGTGGCGTCGCAGGGCACCGGCGCGAGGTTGCCGTCGGCCACCCGGTGGAGGTTGTCCACCAGGGAACGCACCGATTCCCGCAGGCGCATGGAGAACATGCGGCCGAAGAAGAGGATGCAGCCCAGGATGGCAACGCTCAGGCAGAGCCCCAGGGCGATGGTGCGCTGGGAGCGGGATTCCAGGTCCTGGATCAGCTCCTGGGCCCGGCGGTCCTCCTCATCCCGCAGCACGCGCAGGTGCCGCGTGAGGTCCACCACCTGGGGCATCCATTCCTCGTCCCCGAAGATCCCCAGTTCCGGCGAGGGCCCATGGGGAAGGAGGGCGGCCAGGGACAGCCCCAGGCCCTCCAGGCGATGGAGGCTGTCCTCCACGGCCAGCACGTCCGGGGTCGGCCGGCAGTGGCGGCGGTACATCGCCCAGGCCTGGGCGGCCCGGGCCTGGCCCGAGGCCAGGATCTCCAGGCCCTTCTCCGGGGGCAGGTGCCGGCCCCGCACCGAACGCATCGCCGAGGTGATGTCGACGGTGTAGGCCTCGTTCACGACCATGAGTTCCTGGATCGGCTGGAGCCGGTCCCGGTAGACGTTCACGGCGTTCTGGGAGGCCCGGTGGGCGAAGAAGGCCAGACCGAAGGACCCGGCGGCGGTCATCAGGGCCAGGAGGCCCAGAATCCAACGCACCTGCGCGCCTATGGACCACTTGTGGAAGGAGGCCACCTCTGCTCCGGATCTGAATTCGTTGCCCCACTATATCCCCGAGGGAATATCGGAGCCATAGGCTTTCCGGTTCTTACGGTCGCGCCGCCGGTCCGTTGGATTTGAAAAGGGCCTCTGGGCCGCCGGATGCTCGTGTCGTGGGGGCCCAGAGGCCCTTTTCAAA
>DBME01000444.1 GCA_002298155.1 Holophagaceae bacterium UBA706
CCCGTCAGGTAGCTTGAACGCTCGCTGCACAGGAAGGCGATGACCTCGCCGATCTCCTCCGGGCGGCCCATGCGGGCCAGGGGGATGGACGCGGCGGCCTTCACGAAGTACTCGTCCAGGGTTATGCCGTCCTTTTCCGCGCGCACCTCGCCCAGGTGGATCTGGCGGTCGGTGAGCATGTGGCCCGGCAGGACCGCGTTCACCAGGACGTTGTCGGGACCGAATTCGGTGGCCATGTTCTTGGTCAGCGCCGACAGGCCCGCGCGCAGGGTGCTGCTGATGGTGAGGAGCGGCATGGGCTGCTTGGCGACCAGGGACGTGATGTGCACGATGCGGCCCCAGCCCCGGGCGCGCATGCCGGGCAGGACCAGGCGGCTCATGCGCACGACGTTCATGAGGGTGCTTTGCACGCCGCTCTCCCACTGGGCCTCNNCGGTGAGGTCCAGGAAGGTCGCCGCGGGGGGGCCGCCGGTGTTGGTCACGAGGATGTCCACCTGGCCGAAGGCCTCCAGCGTGGCCCGGTACCAGTCCTCCAGGTCCTGGGGCTTCGTGACGTCGCAGGGGAAGGCCAGGGCGTCGCCGCCCATGTGCGTCCGGGCCGCGTCCAGGGCGGCCTTGTCCCGTCCGCAGATGCTCACCTTGCAGCCCTCGGCGGCCAGGGCCACCGCGGCCGCCCTGCCCAGGCCCTTGCTGCCCGCGGCCACCATGGCCACCCGCCCGCGAATGCCCAGATCCATGGTCCACCTCCAAGGGATCAAGGCTGCCACGGAAGGGGGGCGGCGGGAAGGCTGTGATCTCCCTGGCAGACAAGGGCCTTGGGGTCCGGTAGCCTGGAGGGAGAACCCACCCATTTCACCAGGAACCCAGATGCCAGAAGCACTCCGACGATCCCTCCGCGATTCGGGCGCCGCCCGATGGACCTCCCTCCTCATCGTCAGCTTCACGATGCTGTGCGGCTACTACGTGGCGGACGTCATGTCCCCCCTCAAGCCCATGATCGAGACGCAGCTGCACTGGTCCAGCTCCGAGTACGGCTTCTTCACGGGCGCCTACACCTGGTTCAACGTCTTCCTGGCCATGCTGGTCTTCGGGGGCATCGTCCTGGACAAGCTGGGCCCCCGCTTCGCGGGCCTGCTCTCCTGCGGCCTCATGCTGGGCGGCTGCGCCCTCAAATGGTGGGCGGTCAACACCCACACCCTGGACCACACCATGATCATGGGCTACAAGGGGCAGGTGCTCCTGGCCTCCATCGGCTTCGCCTTCTTCGGGGTGGGCATCGAGGTGGTGGGCGTGGTGGCCACCAAGGTCATCGCCCGGTGGTTCAAGGGCTATGAGATCGCGCTGGCCATGGGCCTCCAGGTGGGCACCGCCCGCGTGGGCACGGCCATGGCGCTGGGTCTGGGCGCCCCCATCGCCAGGTACTTCCACAAGGTTTCCGCGCCGGTCCTGGTGGGCGTGGTGATGCTGGCGGTGGGCATGGCGGCCTACGTCTTCTACTGCTTCATGGACATCAAGCTGGACGCCTCGGAAAAGGACATGCAGGGCCTGGCCGAGGACGAGGCCTTCCGCCTGTCGGACATCAAGGAGATCCTCAGCATCCGGGGCTTCTGGTACATCACCATCCTCTGCGCCCTGTTCTACAGCGCCGTCTTCCCCTTCCTCAAGTACGCCCCCGACCTCATGGTCCAGAAGTTCAACGTGCCCGAGAACTGGGCCGGCGCCATCCCGTCCATCCTGCCCTTCGCCGCCATCCCCCTCACGGTGGTCTTCGGCAGCTACTACGACAAGAAGGGCAAGGGCGCCACGCTCATGGTCATCGGCTCCCTGCTCCTGGTGGTGGTGCATTTCATCTTCACGGTGCCCTTCCTCAACAGCTGGGTCGTGGCCCTGCTGGCGACCATCGTCCTGGGCTTCGGCTTCTCCCTGGTGCCCTCGGCCATGTGGCCCTCGCTGCCCAAGTTCATCCCCCAGCGGCAGCTGGGCACCGCTTACGCCGTCATCTTCTGGCTGCAGAACCTCATCGCCCTGTGGGCCGTGCCCAACATCATCGGCTGGGTGCTGGACACGTACTGCAAGCTTCCGGACCGCATGATCGGCGGCGTCCTCAGCCCCGCCTACAACTACCGCCTGCCCATGATGATCTTCACGGGCTGCGGCGTGCTGGCCGTGGTGTTCGGCCTGCTGCTCAAGGCCGAGGACAAGAAGATGGGCTACGGCCTGGAAATGCCCTGCCAGGAATCCTAGGAACGGTCTGAATCCGGAGGGCCCGGACCCGCAAGGGGCCGGGCCCTTCGGCTAGAGGAGCCGGGTCCAGGGGCCGGCGTTGTGCACCTGGGTGTAGCCCTCGCGCTCCAGCATCTGCTTGGCCATGCCGCTGCGGCCGCCGCTGGCGCAGCACAGGAGCACCGGCCGGGCCGGGTCGATCTCGGCCATGCGGAGCTGGAACTGGTCCAGTGGGATGTTGACGCTGCCGGGGACATGGCCCTGCAGGAATTCGGCGGGGGTGCGCACATCCACGACCGGGGCTCCGGCGGCTTTCAGTTCGTCGAGCTCATCCACGGGTCTGGCCTCCTCGGAAAAAGAGCAGCACGCTCTTGACGATGAACAGGATTCCATACACGACGCAGAGAATGGCTGCAGCTTTGGCCAGGGGCATGGGATCCTTTCCAGCTAGAAGATATCCTTGTTCAGGACTCCCGAGGGACGCCGATGATCGACCGGCTGGGAAAATTCACCATCGAGCGGATGCTGGGCAAAGGCGCCATGGGGGAGGTCTACCTGGGCCTCGATCCCACCATCGGCCGGGAGGTGGCCATCAAGACCATCCGCCCCGAGCTGGCCGAAGGGGCGGACCTCAAGGACCGGTTCCAGCGGGAGGCCCGGGCCGCGGGAATCCTCAACCACCCGGGCATCGTCACGATCTATGAGTTCGGGGAGCAGGACGGGGTCCTCTTCCTGGCCATGGAGTACGTGGAAGGGCGGAGCCTCCAGGCCCTCATGGCCGAAGGCTCCCTGTCCCGGGATGAACTGCTGGAGATCCTGGCCCAGGTCTGCGACGGCCTGGACCACGCCCACCGCCATGGCATCGTCCACCGGGACGTGAAGCCGGCCAACGTCATGGTCAGCCGGCAGGACGGGCGCACTGTGGCGAAGGTCATGGACTTCGGAGTTGCTCGGCTGCCTGGTTCCAACCTCACGGAGACGGGCACCGTCATGGGCACCGTGAGCTACATGGCCCCGGAATACCTCATGGACGGCGTCGCCGGCGCCGCCGCGGACCAGTTCGCCGTGGGCGTGATGCTCTGGGAGGGGCTCACCGGCAGCAACCCCTACCGGGCGGAAACCACGGGCGCCGTGGTCTACAAGATCATCCACGAGACCGATCCCCTCGCCCGGGGTGACGTGACCGGCCTGGGCCCGGCCCTGGAGCAGATCCTCCGCACCTCGCTGGCCCGGGATCCCATGGGCCGCTACCCCTCCACCCAGGTGCTGGGCCAGGCCCTGCGCGGGGCCNNGGGGCGGAAACGGGGAACAGGCCACCACCTTCCTCCATCGCGCCACGGTGCCGGCCAAGGTCCGGCCCGAGCCCGTGCGGAACCGGCGCCCCCTCTGGCTGCTGGGGGGCATCCTGGCCCTGGCGGTCCTGGGGACGGCGGGCTTCAAGTTCCTGCGGGCCCGAACCGCCACCCCCGCCGGCCCCGGGTTCTCGGCCAGCAACGCCGTGGTCCTGGACGAGGCCGCCAAGTTCTGGGACACCAAGCCCGACGACGCCCTGCGCCTCGCCGAGTCCGTCCTGGCCGAGGAGCCCTCCAACCCCAGGGCCTGGTCCCTGAAGCTGCTCTGCCTCTACCACCAGAACCGCATGGTGGACTTCGGCCAGGCGCTCCAGGCCCTGCAGGACCAGGGTGTGCGCCGGGAGGACCTCCTGGCCAACCGCGCCTTCAGGACCGTCCTCGAGCGGGACCGGCACCGGCTGCCCGAGGACCTGCGGAAATCCCTGCTCAACCCCACCCCCACGGAGAACGCCAAATGACGACCCTGGAAGAGCGGGCCCGGGCCATCCGCCTCGTCTGCACCGACGTGGACGGGGTGCTCACCACCGGCGCCCTGCAGTACGGCGACACGCCCCGGCACACCAAGGTTTTCAACGTCCGTGACGGGGCCGGCATCAAGTGGCTCCAGCGCTACGGGATCCCCGTCGCCTTCATTTCGGGGCTGGATTCCCCGGCAACGGTCCACCGGGCCTGGGACCTGAAGGTGGAGGACTGCTTCGTCGGCCATCTGGCCAAGAAGCCGGTGCTGGACCAGCTTTGCGCCAAATACGGGCTGCGCCCGGAGGAAGTGGCCCACGTGGGCGACGATCTGGCCGACCTGCCCCTGCTGACCCAGGTGGGGCTCGCCTGCTGTCCCCGGGACGCGGTGGCCGAGGTGAAGGCCCAGTCCCACTGGGTGGTGCCCGTGGACGGCGGGCGCGGGGTCCTGCGGGAGGTCGCCGAGGCGATCCTCAAGGCCCAGGGCCACTGGGATGAGGTCGTGGCCTCGTACTGATCTACACTTGGGCATCTCTTCGGGATGGATCATGGTCCACATTCGCAGGTCACTGGCCACCGCTGGGGGACTCCTCCTGGCTTCCTGCCTCTGCGCGCAGCAGCCCGAGGCCACGACCCTGGGCGTCCAGGCCCGGGTGAGCTGGCCCGAGTCGGGCCTGGCGGACGCGGTGGGCGGCGGGACGGCTCCAGGCGTGGGCGTCAGCCTCGTGATGGAGGACGACCTGGGCGAGAACTTCGAGGGCTGGCGGGGCCGGCTGGGCCTGGGCATGGACTTCTGGTTCTGGGGCAACCTGACCAAGCTGCCCGGGGCCGCGGGGAAGGTCTCGGCGGGCCACATCACGGTCGAGGCCGTGCGCATGCTCCGTCCCGGCGGGGATCCCGCCACGCTGGGCCCGTACCTGGTGGCGGGCCTGGGCATCTACGAGTGGTCCTGGTCCAGGATCGATCCCGTGCTGGGCAAGGTGGACGTGAAGGCCGGGCACATGGCCGGGACCTTCGGGTTCGGGTGGCGCATGACGCGCTCCCTGGATTTCGAAGCCAAGGCCCTCATGGGCAAGATGGATCCCACCACCACGGCGGTGGCCATCATGGCGGCGGCGACGATCCGTTTCTAGGAGGCTAGCCTTCGTGGGGTTCCACGTGGACCACGCAATCGCCTCCGCCCAGGGCCTCCTTCATGGCCTCCTCCACGGCGTCGGCCACGTGGTGGGATTCCTGGATGGTCATGCCGGCGGCGACCTCGATGGTGACGTCGGAGAACCAGTCCCCGCCGGTCCTGCGCAGGCGCACCCGCTGCACGGCCACCACGCCCGGCACCCCCAGCACCGCGGACCGGGCCTTGTCGGCGCGCCCCTTGGGCACGGTGTCCAGGAGATCGTCCAGGGTCTTCCGGCCCAGCTGCAGGGAGATCCACACCACGATGGCGGCCACCCCCAGCGCCGCCACGGAATCGGCCTTGGCGAGCCACGGCGTGCCCAGACGCTCCGACAGCCACACCAGGCCTAGGCCCAGGACCACCACGGCCGAGGACCACACATCGGTGGAGAAGTGCAGGGCATCGGCCTCCAGGGCCTGGCTCTGGTGTTTGCGCGCCACCCGCAGGAGGGCCCGGGAGCGACCGTAATCCACGGCGATGGACACGAGGATGACGATGAAGCCCAGGGCGCTGCTGTGGACGGGCTCCGCGTGGAAGAACAGGCGCTTGACGGCCTCGCGGATGATCCAGAGGCAGGTGACCAGCAGCAGGAGCGTCTCGAACAGGGCGGATACGCTCTCGACCTTGCCGTGCCCATAGGGGTGGCCTTCGTCGGCGGGTTTCGCCGAGGCCCGCACCGCGAAGACGGTCATGAGCGCGGCCATGAGGTCCAGGGCCGAGTGGGCGGCTTCCGACAGGATGCCCAGGCTTCCGGTGGCCAGGCCCGCCACGACCTTCGCCAGGGTCAGGACGGCCGCGGCCAGGACGGACGTGATGGCGACCCGCGATTTTTCCTGTGCAGCATCCACCTTGCACTCCCTGGATTGGGATCGATCCAGGGGAAATTATAATTGAGAATGGAATTGGAAATGCTGAAATATTATTATTTCGATTGAGACACAGTCCCCAGTGCCCGGGAGAGGTGTTCAGCCACGCGCCTGGCGGCGCCCGGTTCGCCGAGGCGTGAACGCAACCCCGCCAGATCGTGGCGTATGCGTTTGGCGGTCCCGGCGTCCAGGAGGTCCTTGAGCACCCGAACGAGCTTTTGGGGGTTCACGTCCTCCTGCACCAGTTCCGGGACGACCTGGGTGCCGGCGACGACGTTCACCAGGCCGAAATGGGGGATCTTCACGAAGCGCTTGGCGGCCAGGTACGTCAGGGGGCTGAGCTTGTAGATGACCGCGAAGGGCGTGCCCAGGAGGGCTGTCTCGAGGGTGGCGGTGCCCGAGCACACCAGGGCGGCGTCTGCATAGGCCCGGGCGGCGTAGCCCAGGTCCTTGACGGGAAGGATCGGGGTGCCCTCCAGGTCCAGGCGCGCCGCGTCGAGGGTGGGCGCCACGGGCAGGACCCACTGCACTGCGGGGCCATCCCAGGCCTGGACGGTGCCCACCAGGGGGGGCAGGAGGCGGTCGAGTTCGCTTCGCCGGCTGCCTGGAAGCAGGGCCACCAGGGGGCGGTGCGGGTCCAGGCCGGTGCGCTGGAAGAACGTATCCCGGTCCACTTCAGGCTTGACGGCTTCCACCAGGGGATTGCCCACCCACAGGGCCTCCACGGGCAGGCCCTTGAAGAGGGCGGGCTCGAAATCGAACAGGCAGTACAGGGTGTCCAGGAGCTTGCCCAGCACCGGGATGCGGCCCGCCTTCCAGGCCCACACCTGGGGGCAGACGTACCAGTGCAGACGCACCCCCGGCAGGTCCCGGCGGATGGCCTTGGCCAGGCGAAGGTTGAAGCCGGGATAGTCGATGAAGAGGACGTCGCCCACCTCCTCCTCCCGCGCCACCTCCTCGATGCGGCGGAAGAGGCTGCGCAGCCGGGGCAGGTGCCGGATGACCTCCACGAAGCCGACCACGGCCAGGTCCTTGACGTCGGCGAGCTTGCGGTCGAGGAGGGGCGTCATGAGGGACCCGCCCACCCCCACGATGCGCTGACCGGGATTCAGGGCCCGGAGCTCCCTGAGGATCTCCGCGCCATGGAGATCGCCCGAGGCCTCCCCGGCGATGACGAGCAGCGGCTTCATGGCAGGTCCTCCAGGTGGGCTCCGAATCTCACCCCGGGGTCGGGGGGGACATCCAGGTCCGCGGGGAAGAAGACCGCGGGGCAGGTCCGTTCGAGCTGGTCGAGGGTGGTGCGGGCCTGGAGGGGGGTCGTGGCGGGGACCGCCACGTTCCACCGGTAGCCCAGGGCCGACAGGCCGCCCAGGTCGTCCCCGGGCGCGCCCACGGCGCAGAAGAGGCGGTCCGAGATGAGGTCCAGGTCCCCGCCCACGGTGCGGTCCCAGCAGAAGCCCACGGCCTCGCCCCGGGCCTCCTTCAGGATCCGCACCAGGGCCGGCGCGGCGCCCGGGGCGGGACGGAGGGCGAGCTTGACGCCGGTGCCGTGGGTGATCTCCAGGAGGCCCTCCAGCACGCCCAGGAACCCGGAGGATTCCATCCGGCCTTCGGGGGCCGGGGCGGCCAGCACCAGGAAGTCGGGGCCGAGGCGGGCCCGGAGCGCGGCCATGGCCAGCTCCCCCAGGGCGCCGTCCCAGGGCAGCGCCGGGAGGTGGATGGCGTGGACGGGCGTTCCCGAGGCGGCCCAGGCGGCGTGGGCCGTGCCCGACCAGGCCAGTTCCACGGCCTGGAAGGGGCGCCAGGGGAGGGGATCGAATTCATTCGGGACGAGGGGCACAAATCGCATCAGGTGATTATCATGGAGCACCGGAGGCGTCCATGGCCCGAGTTTTCACGCTGGAGGAGGCCCGGGCGGCGCTGCCCGGGGTTCAGACCATCACGCGGCCCGTCTTCGAACTGGCTTCGAGCCTCGCCGAGGAGCTGCAGGGCGCCGAGGACCGCCAGGACGACGCCCGGGTGGAATCGCTGCAGGCCCGCCTCGAGACGCTCATGGAAAGCTGGGCCGAAGCGGTCAAGGAGCTGGGGCCCGACGTGAAGGGCCCCTGGCTGGTCGACTTCGATTCGGGGGACGGCTACTGGTGCTGGGCCTTCCCGGAGGAGGACCTGGACCACTGGCACAGCTACGAGGGGGGCTTCGCCTCCCGCGTCCCCGTGGCCCTGAAGCCCGAGGTCAACCGGGGTTGAGCGCCGAACCGATGCCCTTCCGGGAGGCTGTGTGCGCCGCCGTGGCCCGGGTGCCGCGGGGCCGGGTCGCCACGTATCGGCAGATCGCCTGGATGGTGGGGTTCCCCCGCCGGCCCCGGCAGGTGGGGATGGTCCTGAAGGGGCTCCCGGAGGGTACGGACCTGCCATGGCACCGCATCGTCAATTCCAAGGGCTACGTCCCCAGCAAGGGCCGGTGGTGGGGCGCGATGGTCCAGATCGGCCGGCTCCGGGACGAGGGCATCGAGGTGGACGACGAGGGCAACCTGGACTTGGGGCGGTTCGGGTGGGATGGCGGGGATGTTGACCGGATCGATGTACTTTAACTGCTAGTATTCCTCGGCTTTCACCCAAAAAAAAATTAAGAGTTTTGAATCCCCTTTTATGGCTTTTGGGACTATCGTGTGCTCCGCCAACCCAAGGAGCGCATATGTGCAGACGCGTCAGTCTCTTCATCGCTCTTCTTCCCTGGAGCCTCGTAGCCGCGGCTCAGCAGGCCCCGGTCAGCCAGGAGGAGTCCGAGCTCCAGAAGCTCCTCAACACGCCGGTGAGCAGCGCCAGCAAGACCCAGGAGCGCACCGTGGAGGCCCCAGGCCTGGTGAGCCTGGTCACACGGGACCAGATCGAGGCCTTCGGGTGGGCGAGCCTCAACGAGGTGCTCTACAGCATCCCCGGGTTCGGTCCCTCCCAGGACTATGACCGCCGGACGGTGTCCAGCCGGGGCCTGTTCGAAGGCTGGAACAACAACCACATCCTGCACCTGGTCGACGGCATCCCCTTCAACGACAACCTCTACGGCACGGCCACCACCTGGGAGATCTCTCCGCTGTTCATGGCCAAGCGCGTGGAGGTCATGCGGGGGCCGGGCTCGGCCCTGTACGGTTCCAACGCGACCAACGGCGTGGTGCAGGTGAAGACCTTGTCCGCCGTGGATCTGCCCACCCCCGAGGCCCAGGTCCGGTTCGGCAGCAGGGGCGAGCGCATCTACGACTTCGCCATCGGCAGGGAGAGCGATCTCGCCGGGGCGGTCTTCGGGTTCAACGCCTTCGAGACCCGCGGCAACACGTACGACGGGTACGACGGCTCGGGGCGGCTGGACGCGTCCGAAAACCTCGCCACGTTCCGCATCGGCGACGCGCGCAGCAGTCAGTACGCCTGGACCAAGCTGGAGGGGCGCGGCCCCCTGGCGGGATGGACCTTCCAGTACCACTGGCAGGGATGGGACTACCAGACCGGCCACGGCTGGCTCTGGCAGGCGCCGGACCTTCCCGAGCACCTGCGGGAGAACCGCACCATCGCGGCCCTGGGCTACGAAGGAAGCCTGGGGGAAAAGGTCCAGCAGGAATACCTCCTCAGCTACCAGCGGCATGACATCAAATGGAACCTGCGCTTCTATCCGGACCAGGCCCTGGGCGGCTTCTACCCCAACGGCGTGTTCGAGTTCCTGGATACCGGCGCCACCGATCTCTTCGGGCGCGCGCAGTGGAGCGTGCGCCTGCCCAAGGACGCGGCGGTGCTGTTCGGAGTGGAGGCGAAGCGTTTCCTGTACAAGGGGGACGAGGGCCACTACAGCAACATCGAGATGGCCGGCTTCACGCCCAACCCGGGCAACGCCTTCCTTCCCCTGGGGGCCTGGCTGGCGCCCGTCCTGAACCACCCCATCGTGGACACGGGCTTCTACGCACAGTTCACCTCCGGCAAGCTCCTGGGCGACCACCTGAACGCCGTGGTGGGACTGCGTTCGGACCGGAGTTCCCTGGACTACGATCTGGGCGGGGAGACCCGCTCCCGGTCCTTCTCCAACACCAGCCCCCGTTTCGCCCTGGTCTTCCACCCCTCCGACACGCTCTCCGTGAAGGCCATGACCGGCAGCGCCTTCCGTTCGCCCAGCCCGGCGGAACTGGCCGGCGCCAACACGCTCACCCTCGGGTCCAACATCCAGCAGCTCAAGCCCGAGCGCGTCCACACCACCGAAGTGGCCGTGGACTGGATCGTCACGCCCAACCTGGACTGGCGCACCAACGTCTTCCGCACCCGCTCCGCCGACCAGATCGCCTACAGCGCCTCCAACGCGAACCTCAGCACGAACGTGTACACCCTCACCACCGAAGGGCTCGAGACGGAGCTGCTTTTCGGGTTCCGCGCCTGGAAGGGCTACCTGAACTACGCCTACGCCAAGCGGGTCGACGAGAATGTGGAGGACACCACCATCACGCCCAGCCCCGACCGGCTCACCTGGGAGCCCGCGCACCGCGTGAAGGCTGGCGTCATCTACACGAACGGACGCTTCATGGGATCGGCCGCCGCCCGTTGGCAGAGCCAGGTGGACCGGCGGGCCTCCGACGTGGGCACCCAGCCCCTGCCCCTGGTGGGGACGCTCCTGGACATGGACCTCTACCGTCCCACCGCCGTGGCCTCCTGGACCACCGTGGACCTCAAGGCCGGCTGGGCCCTCACCGGCGGCACCACCGTGAGCCTGCTGGTGACCAACCTCCTCGATTCGAAGGTCATGCTGGTCAAGACGCTGGCGTTCCCCTTCGACTACCAGGGGGAGGGCAGGCAGTGGGCGGTGATCGTCAAGACGAGGCTGTAGGCACTGGGGTCCCGGACTTTTGCCCTGACCCACCGTTGGGGTGGTCGGTAAGGAACCTCCTCGTGCGCTGCGCTCCCTGCGGGGGATC